>JBGAWX010000005.1:0-30751 GCA_044227375.1 Saprospiraceae bacterium | reverse complement strand
TCTATTTCAATCCGGGTTTAGGTATAATTTATAAAGGATTGTTTAATGAGAAATCGGATAGAACTCAAATGCTTAGTATCGGATTGGGCATTTACAATGTGTACTCATTAAACTCGGGCCTGTTCAGTAACAGCAGGTCCGTTCTCGGGTTGTCTGCATTTGAAACAACAAAGTTCACTGCCTTTGTAGAATACGAAGCCATTCCCTATTACAATAATAACAAGTTCATCAGTATTAAACCATTGATCTTTTACCAGAAACAAAGCAACATTCAAAGCACCGATATCGGAGCGCGGATTGGTTTGTCAAAATTGATCGCATTGGGAGTTTACTTCCATTTTACAAACTTTCAATTTACAAACAATACAGGATGGATCAATCTTAATGCAGAACTGGGCTGGAAACTAAATGACAATAGGAGGATTGACCTCAGTCTGAGTTATTGCAACAATTATTCAGGTCTCCAGAATTTTGCCGGTTTAATTTTTGAATTTGGACTTGCTTATCATTTTAGAAAGCTAACCAAAACTTGCGGATCTCCGACAAAAGTAAATTGCAGCAACTTCACTTCGCCTAAAAATAAAATTTATGAAAACATCTGGTATTGATCGGATATTCATATCGGTGTTGTTTTCATTAATATTTTTAAATGAAAGTTTTGCACAACGTTTTAACACCAATACATCAACAGATTGCGGAAACATCAATATTAATTTTGCAATTAAAGGAGGCCTCGAATTTTGTGAAGGAGATACGATTTCACTAATTAATGCAACAGATTCTACATTTGACTATTATATCATTGATTGGTCCGAGGGTAAACTGGATACGTTTTATGACAAGAAAACCCAATATCATGTCTATTATTTTCCGGATTCTGTCTTGTGTGAGGCAAGACCACTAGCCGTTTACTTTCTTGGCGTAAAAAATTGTAAAAACAACAAACAGACCAGGGTCTGGGGAGCATACGGAATCAATCATATCTATCGTCCGCTTGCAGGGTTCTCTTTTGAGTTTGATTCCATTTGCTATGGACGGCAGGTTTGTATGCGAAGTACTGCATGCAATGCAGACTCAATAATATGGAATTATGACAACGAACGCATTACTACGGATTCCTGCTATACATTTAATACTTCCGGACCAAAAAAAGTCACAATGATTGCATATAATAAATGTGCAAGTGATACAGTGACTCAAACCATAAATGTCGTAGAATACCCAAGTGCGAAAGTGAATATCTCAAACAATGTCAAAAACAATTCTGTTTGCAAAGGAGATACCGTTACATTTGTAAATGCCAGCAATCTCTGGAGTTCAACAAAATGGACGCTTCCACCCCTGAATGACAAAGTTTGGTTGCTGGATACTGCCATTTCAAATCTTGAAAAAAGTCTTCCGTACGATACCATTATTTATCTCGACACTTTGCGGGTGATCCTTCTGGATACCGGCATTATTAAATTCCGAATGGTTTCGATTAATCCATGTGATTCGATTACCTGGGATTACAATCTTGAAGTAGTAGAATCAGCAATCATTCAATTTAATACACCTCAACGATTTTGTGACACCGCAGATTATACACCTGATCTGAATATCATCGGTTCAGTAGATAAATACAACTGGTCATTTCCAGGAGGAATTCCTTCAAGCAGTCTGCTTCCCAATCCGAAAAATATCAGATACAATCAACCGGGAACCTATACTATAATTTTAAAAGCAACAAATTCATGCGGAACGACCACAGACTCCATTAAAATTATTATTGATCCAAAGCCAACACTTGCTATAGATTCAATTAAAAATCCGGTTTGCAAATCCGCAGGTTTGATCACTTTGCATGCAAACATTCCAAATGGGATATGGACCGGAACAGGAGTGGATTCAAGCGGAATTTTTGATCCATTAAATTTAAATACTGGAAATTATAATATAGTATATGCTACCCAATCCGGAGGATGTTTATTGATGGATACCATTTCTTTGAGAATTGTCGATACTACATCACTTAATGTCTTACCATTAGATTTATGCGTCAATACAACTCCAACGCAATTAACTGCAAATCCTCCCGGAGGCAAATTTTCCGGCCCAGGCATTAATTCGTTCGGTGAGTTTGATCCTTCACTTACCGGTCTCGGTAATTTTACAATTCGTTATCATTATGTGGATATGAATGGCTGCAATTCAACAACAACAGCAGATGTAAACGTTGAGCCTCCACCGAAGATTTCGAAAAAAGACACTTTGATTGTTTGTATCGGAGCGACAAGCATCAACCTCATCCAGGATTTATCGATCTCTGCAAATCCAATTGGTGGACAATATTCTTTCATGCTCAATGGAAAACCCGTGAATCCAATCATCAATAGTTTGAATTACAATCCGGGTACGTACCAGTTGCTCATCAATTATAAAATCAATCTTTGCAGTATACAGGACACTGCAATTATAATTTTTATTCAGGTTCCCACTTTAATGATCTCGAATGATACTATACTTTGCGATGGTGACGGAATATTCAGGTTGCAAACAAATCTGAAAGGCGGAATTTGGACCGGACCGGGTGTCAATCCAAACACTGGCCTGGTAGATCTTCAGGTTATTGGATCCGATACTGCCATTTACACCTATACATATAATGCAGGCATCAGCTGCTTTACATCACAACAATGTACAATTATCATTGATGAAAAGGGGAAAGGAATCTCTGCAGGTTTGGATATTCAAATGTGCAAAGACAACAACACACAATTTGATTTAACCGGTTTTTCTCCAGCAGGAGGAACGTGGTCCGGCCCTGGAATTATCAATGATAGCCTCGGACGAATTGATTTGACTGCTTTAAATTCTGATTCGATTTATACCTATGTTTATTGCTTTTACAAAGCATCCGCTTCTCCATGTACGTTTTGCGATAGCCTTAGTTTAACTATTCATTCATTACCGGTTGCAGATTTTGACATCATCGGGGCTGCATGCCTGAATATGATATTTACAGTCGATAATAAATCATCTGGAATAAATACATACTTATGGGATTTCGGAGATGGATCCAACAGTACCTTACAATCGCCAACTCATATCTACTCAGACACTGGAAGGCATATTTTAAATCTTACTGTAACCAATCAATATGGTTGCAGTGCACAGGCAAGTAAAACTATTGATGTGACTCCGAATCCTCCTATGGCTTCCTTTGCACTCGATTCGGCAAATGGCTGCGCACCTTTTCTGGTATCTTTAAAAAACAACAGCAGCGGTGATCATATTCATTTTACCTGGAAGGTAGCAGATTCAACGTATACAGACAGTCTTCCTGTTATTCTATTAGACGGACTTACCAAAGATTCTAGTTTTCAAATATTGCTAACTGTTGCAAACGGTTGTGGAATGGTTTCAGATTCTGACTACATTACAGTACATCCCTATCCTCAAGTCGATTTTGGAATTGACAGTTTTAGAGGGTGCACTCCATTAGAACTCAATTTTGCAAATACATCAGTCGGCAATGTGGATCAATTCTTCTGGGATATGGGTAATGGAAATAAGTATAATATCCAAAATCCACCAAAACAAATATATACAACTAGTGATACATCGGTTACAAGCTATCAGATTAAATTAATCGGAATGAATGAGTGTGGAATTGATTCATTAATTAAGAACATTACGGTATACCCACCAAATGTTACCGCATTCATTGAACCCAGCAGAACCCGAATTTGTCAATATGATAGTTTGTTGTTAAAGTCTTTTTCAACACCCGGAGCAAATATCGATTGGAAGATTATTCATCCATCCGGTTTAATCAGTACTTCGAATCAGGTGCAAACAAATTTTACTTTTGTTGCACCAGGAAACTACACCATCATCTTGCATGCCGCGAATTGTGGTGAAGATTACGATACTGTATATATTCAGGTGCTGCCTGCGCCTGTTGTGGACTTTGACCTTCCCGCTTTTTTATGCTTGAATGATACTGCATTTTTTAAGAATTCTTCAAAAGACATCGGAAGTTCATTCTGGGATTTTGGAGATGGTAACACATCAATTAGCACACACGCATCGCACCGTTTTTCCACACCTGGAACATATACTATTAAACTGACCGCTTTTTCATCCTCAAATAATTGTCCAACCACAATTTCAAAAGATTTGATTGTTGTCGGTGCACCAATTGCAAATTTTAGCACTTCAGTAATTTCCGGATGCAGTCCACTTCATGTTGACTTTAGGAATCTGAGTATCGGCGCAACAAAGTACAGCTGGAACTTTTCGGATTTTTCATCCAATTCACTCGAAGAAAATCCCTCGCACATTTTCTCAATGGCTGGAACCTATAATGTCTTCTTGCAGGTTCTCGACACGAATCAATGCTTCTCAGATACTTCCTTGATTACAATTACTGCATATCCCACTCCAGTTGCTGATTTTAGTGCGGATCAAAAGAATTATTGCTTTGGAAAAGACACCATTTCTTTCATAAATAATTCAAGCGGAGCCATTTCCTACTATTGGACATTCGACTCTTATACAAGTTCCGCAATTAATCCGGTATACCTCCCAATGGATACGGGAACGGTGTATGTACAACTTATTGCCACAAATGTTTATTTGTGCAGCGATACAGTATATGATAAATTCAGAATCGTGCCCTCGCCAAAATCTGAATTCAGTACTGATCTTACAAATGGTTGTGAGGATTTACTGATTCAGTTGACTAACCAATCCTTATTTGCGGAACATTTTGTTTGGGATTTTGGAGATCAAAATACATCAACCATACTTTCACCAAACCATCTTTTTATAAATCCAGGCCGTTATGCAATTTCTTTAATAAGTATTGGGACAAATGGTTGCCCTCCGGATACTGCAATACAATATGTTGATGTTTGGCCATTGCCTGATGCCGATTTCAACATTTTGAAAGATTCCATTTGTGGAGTTCCAATGCATGTAAAGTTTACCAACAGTTCTATAAGTGGAGCAAATTACAATTGGGCTTTAGGAGGAACTATCATTTCGACCAATACCGGAACTGAATATACCTTTGACAAAATTGGCGATTATACCATGTCATTAATGATACTTAGTGCAAATGGTTGCGCGGATACCGTTGAAAAAACAATTTCTATTTATGAACAACCGGTTGCGGACTTTACATTGGATAATGAAGCATGTGAAGGAATATCTATTCAGCTCCAGAATCAATCCAAAAATGCAAATGATTTCGATTGGTATATCGAAACCATAGGTCATTCAAATGAATATGAACCAACAATTACGATTAATACCGCAGGAAATTACGACATACAATTGATTGCCACGAACAACCCCTATTGTAAAGACACTTTGTTTAAAACCGGATTCATTAAAATTTATCAGAAGCCAGTTGCAGATTTCAGCTATCAGATTGATGTGGATAAAAACATTTCAGGTGATGTGCAGTTTACCAATCTTTCAAAAAACTACACAGATCAGAAATGGATATTTGGTGATGGTTTCTTTACGCTACAGGACAATCCATTGCATGTGTATTCTGCAAACCAATCCATTGTAGCAACACTATACGTGTATAACCTCAACATGGGTTTGTTCACCTGCGCGGATTCTATTTCAAAATCAATAGGTCCACTATGGATCACCACATTTTTTGCACCGAATGCAATATCACCAGAATATGGCGAAGGTGATGTACGATTTTTTAAACCGGTAGGACTTGGACTCGAGGCTTATGAAATCTCAGTGTATTCCCCATGGGGTGAACGGGTTTGGTTTTCAAATGCCTTGGAAAATAATTCGCCATCAGAATCCTGGGATGGACGATATGATGGAACTCTTGTTCCTCAAGGTGCATATACCTGGCTGGCAAAGCTTACATTTATTAATGGAAATAAGAAGATTGCTAAAGGTACAGTGACCGTTTTAAGGTGAATTCTTGAATCTATACGAGATCAATTTATGAAAAAGAAGAAAGCAGCACACTTTTCAGCGAACTGCCTTCATTTGCTACACCTTAAATCTTTAATGGTTAAGAGATAATAAAAAGGGTGTTCTTATTGAATTCTTAGATTCCTTGTGAGTAATTTTCTTAGAGTTTAAAATCACTATTTACTAAAGAAGCCAAGCTTGCCTGAATGCATAATTCCTTCTCCGGATTGATATTTTTAACTTCAAGTGAAACAATGTTTTCATTGATTACCCATTTCGCAACTAGTGGTTTGCCGTCCTGCAAGGCCATTGGTGCTTCTTCAACAATATCACCTGCTGCTGTTTTGATAATAAGCTGACCATTGGCATTTACTGAAAGTTCATTTGCACCCTCTATTCTCATTTTGATTTCACTGTAATCGAATCCAGGATGAACCATCAAATCATAACGCAAGCGGTTATAGCGGTCATAGTAACGAAGATCAACTCCAGGATAGATTTCTGTATAATACAGTTTTCTGAAGTTCTTGATTTCACAATCCTTAATGTTTGGATTATTAACATGTTTCAGCACTTTAGCATTAATTTCTTCAGCTCCATAGATCTCTGCATCCTTATTCATACCATCCCAAAACAATTCAACTTTTTGAGTGCTTTTTAAAGCTGGTGTAATGGTAGCATTATTACCGGATTCTTTCTCAATAACCTGCTTTTGATCGATTAACAGAGAAATCCCGTCTTTACGAAATAGATACTTTGTGTTGTCTGTCTGCGCCAGGAATAAGATTTTCTTATTAAGTCTTCCTGAATAATCTCTTATCTGGCACTTATTTTCAGCAAAAGTGAGTTCAGCACCTCTGACCATAATCGGTCCATTAGATGGTAAAGAAGATGCCTGCATCATTGCTGCAAAGCTCAAAATCTGGAAGAAGCTGATAAATACAACTTTTGTCAAATAGGTTTTCATAAATTAGAATTTAAAGTATTTTCAAATATTTTTATTAATGCGTGGCCACGAAATACCGTTGTATTTCCCTGGTTTACAGTAAAAGTTTCTCTGTTTGCCTTCTAAAAGACTGATCTCAGTCTATTAAGTTTCTATTCTCAGTGTTGATATTCAATCTCTAATAAGACTGATATGGAAAAGAAACGTTGCAAGCTCGGAATTGTTTTTGGGATCAGTTAATTTTATTTTAAAATATCTATTTTTATCTATGTTAAATTTTGTTAAAAAGTTAATATAGCGGATTTTTAAAAATTATATTTGGTTTTCACTGACTTTCGCGCAATGCTGTTTTCTCAGGACACAACTCTTAAAGACTATTTATTCTCTTTAGTTACTTCACTAAAATCCCTTTGGATGATCTCAGTTTGAACCGAATCCCCTCTGTATTCGAGATTTGCATGATCCTGACATTCGACCTTCATCCGGCTACGCACTGATAATAATGCTTGTGAAAAATCACTCATATCGATTACCGCGGCAGACAAGTCCAACTGACCACCATCCAAATGGCTATGATCTCCCATTTTGATATCTGCGGTACCGGATGAACCTGAAATTTTTAAGTCTGAAAAATCATATTGGCGCAATAAGAGAGACTCCCCATTGGCAAGAATCTCCACATTACAATGATCATTCAATTCGATTTTTAATTCCTTGGCGGTTAATGTATCCGATGAAACAAATTGCACAAAGTCTTCTAAATTTATTTGGTCAAGTGTTTGAGAATATACATCTACTTCAATGCTTCCGTTAAAGCGATAACTTGACAAACTATCAAAATGAATTTTCACTTTTTGCCCTTCTTGAGTTGCCCTGAAAAATGGTTTCATATTTTCTTCGATCTTAACTTTCACCATTGGAGCTCCTTTATGCCAATTTACATGAAAATGGTTTCCCACCTCCAATTCATTAAATTCCTGTAAAGAAAATTCTGCCGTTACCCAATGTTCATTTCCTAATGTCAGATTTTGCTTATACTCATTTTGAATGTTCTTTACTTTAATCATCACAATTAAAGTCATGATGACAATCAAAGAGAAAAATGCGATTAATATTTTATTACTTAGTTTCATTTGTATTATTATTTTTCCAGGTTTCGTAATATTGTTTCAATTCATCAATACTGATGCTCAACTGCTCCATGCTTTTAAATAATTCTGGAAGAAATTCTGCAGCGAACGAATCTTTACGGGATTGAATAGACCGTTTAAAAGCTCCTGTGGCCACAAAGAATCCAATTCCTCTTCTGTTTTCAAGTATTCCCTGATCCTGTAACAAGGTGTAAGAACGCATTACAGTATTGGGGTTGACTTGAATGCTGGTTGCAAAGTCTCTGACTGAAGGAATTCGTTCTCCTTCCTGCCATTCCTTATTGATGATATTTTCCTGTACAGACATTCCAATCTGTTCAAATATGGACAATGATTTTTTGAATTCCATAATTAGACCTCCTTTTCTTTGATTTTTAAATATGTCATAAACCAGAAGAAAGGTGCAGCAAGATATAAGATGAAGAACTTGGCAAATTTAATTACCCAGAAATCTTCCAGAATCAAATCTACCGGTGCGTTTACAGTTCCAACCGATTCAATGTTACCATGAATCATAGCTCTCATCTCAGGAAAAAGTGCATAAGCAAAAACAAATACCAGAGCAATGTACAAAATACTCAACACGATTCCCCAAAGGATGACTTTGTACCATGCTCCGGTATTGAATGCAGCAGCACCAAAAAAGTAAACACTAAAGACTACGATTATGTAATGTAAACTGGTAAAGTGTGCTCGAGAAAATAACTCAAAAGTTTCAAAGGGTTTCCCCATAAAACCTCCGATAATGATTTTTTGAATAAAATAAAAGACCACAAAAACCAAAATGACACCAAGCCAATACAGAACATTTCCGAAAAGCCATTTTGTAAAAACTTTTTCAGCAGTAGTCGCCGGAATGGTAAGAAAATCTGAACGCGTCGGTAACAGTTTTAACTCTCTGAATGAACTGATGGTATAAATAAATCCAAACACCACAAACATTCCTTCATAACTAAAATTATTTACATGAGTTGAAGGATCAAAATATTCAACAACACAACGTATCAGTACAATTGCAGTGACAACTATGGTCATGATTTTAAAATGGGGTAGTAAGGACTCATAAAACTCCTTTTTACTTAACCATCCTACTCGATTCAAATTAAATGATTGATTCATATATTTTGATTTAAAATATTATTAAATGGATTTTGAAATCACAGCATTAAATAGAATTTCTATGTCAACATCTGTGCTTTGACCATGTGGTTCATTTTTTGACATTACCATAAATCCACCTGGAACTTGTTCTGCGTATAAATATTCTGCAGGTTTAGTTGAGCCCGGATAAAAATCAAAACGGTAATTTGAGCTGATGTTGAATAGATCTTGATTGAAGATTACTCTTCCGCCTTCAATGACAACTATCCGGTCAAGAAGATTCGCAACATCATTCACCTGATGCGTGGAGATGAGTATGCATTGATTTTCAGTGAGCGAGTTTGAAACCACTTTACGGAAGATTGTTTTGGATGGAATATCCAAGCCATTAGTAGGCTCATCAAGGATCAACAATCTGCAATTGGTGGCCAATGCAAAAGCAATAAGAAACTTTTTCTTTTGTCCGAAGGAAAGCTCCTTTATTTTCTTATTCCTAGGCAATTCAAAATCAATAAGGATTTCCTGAAATTTTTGATCATCCCATCTTGGATAAAATGCTGCATTCAGTGAAACATAGGTCTCCATAGTAATGTCTGGAAAGATATACTCCTCTTGAACATAAAATAAATCTGCCAGCATCTCCACATTTCGTTCCTGACTTAGATAGTCATTCACTTTTGCAGATCCCTTTTGAGGAAACAATAAGCCTGCTACCAATCGTAAAAATGTTGTTTTACCTGCTCCATTCTTTCCTAAGATCCCACAGATTGTACCGGCTTGCAGATCAAGGTTTAGAGAATCAAACAACGGAGCTTGTTTTTTTCTGTAACCAAAACTGAGTTCGTTAACTTTTATCATATACTATTGTTTTAGTGTATTAGTTTATTAGTACACCACAAAGGTATTATGAGAGAACCTTAAAAACCAAGTTTCTCAAAGAAAATTTTCACATTTTTTATTTTATAATGCATATTTAACTGTAAAACAGTAATATGCCAATTTTAACAAGATGAGAATAAAAGCTTTTTTCGCTTCAACAATGGCTAAATAACGCTATTCTCAACTGACCTTAAAGTTGAATTCAATTCAATTTAGCCTTCAAATACTGGGCAGTATATGATTCTTTTACTTTCAACAAGCCTTCGGGAACTCCTTCATATAATAATTTTCCACCGTGCTTTCCTCCACCAGGTCCAAGATCAATAATCCAGTCTGCGGTCTTCAAAACGTCCATGTTGTGTTCTATCACCAAAACTGTATGCCCTTTTTCAACAAGACTATGCAAAGCGAACAATAATTTTTTTATATCGTCAAAATGCAGTCCTGTAGTTGGTTCATCGAAAATGAAAAAAATATGATCCGTATTTGATTGCAAACTCAGATAATAAGCAAGTTTTAAGCGTTGAGCTTCTCCACCTGATAAAGTAGATGAAGATTGACCTAATTTGAGATAACCTAGACCTACATCGTACAAAGGTTTTAACTTTTTTACGATTTCTTTTTTATCTGAAAAGAATTGCAATGCTTCTTCAATGCTCAATTCAAGGACCTCATAAATATTTTTTTCTTTGTATTTGACTTCGAGGATTTCATTGGTAAACCGTTTTCCATTGCAGTCTTCACAAAGTAAAGTCACATCCGCCAGGAATTGCATTTCGACAACAATTTCCCCATCTCCCTTGCAATTTTCACAACGGCCGCCCTCTACGTTAAATGAAAAATGCTTTGGTTGATAACCCCTCAGCTTTGACAATGGCTGCTGTTTAAAAATATCTCTGATTTCATCATAGGCCTTAATATAAGTAGCAGGATTGCTCCGGGATGATCTGCCTATTCCTTGCTGATTGACCAGTTCGACTTGATGAATTCGTTTTATTGCTCCACTTATTTTGGCAAGATTTCGTTCGTCCTGTATGTCATCATTTATTTTTGATTGTAAAAGTGGGTACAGTACATGCTTTATTAATGTTGTTTTTCCAGATCCAGAAACTCCGGAAACACAAATCATAGTTTGTAAGGGAAAATGAACGGTTATGTCCTGGATATTGTGCATGTTGACATTTTCTAAAACAATCAGATCGGCACTTTTTTTTCTATGCAAAGGGATTGGAATTACACTTGCACCTGTTAAATAAGAAGAAGTCAGATTCTTATTGGCCTGCAAAATAAAATCAGTATAACTACCTGAAAACACAACATGCCCACCATGCACCCCTGCACCCGGACCAATATCTAAAATTTCATCAGCCTTTTTAATCACTTCTTCTTCATGTTCGATAACCAAGACCGTATTTCCTAAATCACGTAAATGGCACAATGCATCAACAAGTTTGGATGTGTCTTTCGGATGAAGTCCTATGCTGGGTTCGTCAAGGATGTAAAGCGATGAAGTTAAATTTGAACCCAGAGTCCTGGTAAGGTGAATGCGTTGAGATTCACCGCCGCTTAATGTATTCGACAATCTGTCTAAAGTTAAATATCCAAGTCCAATCTTATTAAGAACTAACAACCGATTCTGAATTTCTAGAATTAATCTTTTAGCAATGACAAAATCATGATCAGGCAATTCTAAATTGTTAAAAAAATGCACCAATTCATCTATCGGAACAAACATGAATTCGGCGAAAGTCAATCCAGCAAATTTTACATATAAAGCTTCTTTTCTAAGCCGGCTGCCCTTGCAGGTTGTGCATGTTGTCCTGCCTCTATATCGAGCAAGTAAAATGCGATTCTGTATTTTGTATAATTTTTCCTCAAGGTCTTTAAAGAAGGCATAAATACCTAAAAAGTTGCCTTTTCCATTCCATAAGATGTCGATATGTTCTTGTCTTAATTGCTTGTATGGTGTGTGTAACGGAAAGTTAATTTTTGCTGCTGATTGAAGTAGGGGGTTTAACCATTCACTCACTTTTTCTCCTGACCAGCAGGCTATTGCTCCATCATAAACAGTTTTAGATGGATCTGGAACTACCTTTTTTTCGTCAATACCTATAATTCTACCATATCCCTCACAAACCGGGCAGGCTCCGAAGGAATTATTATAATTAAAAAATTGGGGAGTTGGAATTGAAAATAAAATACCATCCAATTCAAATCTGGAAGAAAATGTATGCACTTTGTTTTCCTGAACGATGATTTGACATTCTCCTAAACTTTCAGCAAAAGAAGTCAAGATGGAATCCGCAAGACGTTTCTTGAAATCTTCATCAATGTCGTTTAAAACAATTCGATCAACTACTACAGAACAATTTTTAACTTTATTATCTGATACCTTGAGTTTAAGGACAGCATTTTTATCCTGAATAAATTCTTCAATAGAGATGAGTTTATCCTGCCAGAAAATTCTGGAAAATCCTTTTTGTGCCAAGATCTCCAATTCCTTCGCAAACGTACGCTCAGGATATTGCTGTTGTATTTTAAATGAGATGTAAATTTTACTACCTCTTTCCTGATTCAAAATAAAATCAACAACATCTTTAACTTCATGCTTTTTTACTTCAAGACCTGAAATCGGAGAATATGTTTTTCCTAACCTTGCAAATAAAAGTCTTAAAAAATCATAAATTTCAGTCAATGAACCGACCGTTGATCTGGCATTTGAACTCGTCACTTTTTGCTCGATTGCTATTGCCGGACAAAGGCCCTTGATGTAATCCACATCAGGTTTTTTCATTCTGTTCAGAAATTGTCTGGCATAAGTCGATAAACTTTCAACATAGCGCCGTTGACCCTCAGCATAAAGTGTATCAATAATCAATGAAGACTTCCCGGAACCAGAAACTCCGGTAATTACTACTAATTTATTTTTAGGTAATAAGGCATCAATATTATTAAGATTATTAGCTCGGGCACCCTTGATCTCAATTACGGCTTTGGTTTTCAGTGTTTTGGGTATTGCCATTGGAATCTAAATAACCTGCAAAATGAATCAATTTTGACCAATTTTTATAAGAACTTTATTAAATGAATTGAGAATTGGCAGATTTTTTGATACATTTGTTATTGGTAATCAGCTGTTGGGGTTAAAATTAAGTTAAAACCCAGATCCCCAAACAGCTAATAATCCACTTATTGTATCTTTAACTCGTAATTAGCTTATTCATTCATAAAAAATTGCCTATAGATTAAAACTTCTACACTTAATTAATTCTAAAAAAGAATAAGGGTATGCAAGTTGTTAATCTTAGTGATCAGTCACTCATTGATCAGTATCTTGAAGGTAGCGAGTTAGCTTTCGCTGAACTTATCAGAAGGCATCAACAAAAAATCTACACTTCTATCTATTTATTTGTTAAGGATAGAGAATTAGCAGAAGATTTATTTCAGGATGTTTTCATCAAAATTATAGATACCCTAAGAAAGGGTAATTATAATCATGAAGGCAAGTTCTCCCAATGGGCAATACGCATCGCATATAACATGTGTGTGGACCAATTCCGAAGAAATAAAAGACGCACTAAGGTTTCTGGTGGAGATGATTTCGATATATTTGATATCCTGGAACTACCGGATGAAAATCGAGAAGATCAACTCATTCGTTCAGAAACCCATGATCGTATAAAACAACTGGTAGATTCGCTACCTGAAGAGCAAAGAGAAGTGGTTATACTCAGGCATTATGCTGATATGAGTTTCAAAGATATAGCACAATTAACCCGGGTCAGCATTAATACCGCATTAGGACGCATGCGTTATGCCTTGATTAATATTAGGAAAATGATGGAAGAAAGATCCATGGTCCTTCAATAGTTCTTTAAGATAATCTTAACATAAATCCTGAACCAACTAGTATTTATGCACGTTTAAAGATAAAATGAGAGTTTTTTAGGCTTCGTTTAAAATCGGGATATGTTTTCCCACAGGGATTAGGGGGGCCGCATCGCCTTGATGCGGCCTTTTTTTATTCATCTTTTTTTGTCGCTTTAATTACCTAATTATTGTTTATACATTTGCTTAATCCAAGCCGGAGATCATCATAAGAGCAATAAAATGTTATTGAATCGGGAATTTGTCTCTAGAGACAAACTGATATACTCTGTACTTTTGTAATTTAAGTTTTGTTTTATTCCATTTCATTACAATTGATACTTAATTAGAATCATTCCATAACTCATTCCCACTCCCATGCTGAATTCGGGATGTAGCGCAGCCTGGTAGCGCGCTTCGTTCGGGACGAAGAGGCCGCTGGTTCGAATCCAGTCATCCCGACAATTCAGATCGAGTTAAAGTTTGGGTGTTTTGATTATTCTTGAATTAATTAATGATCGGTATTGGCCTTATACTTATTCAGACCTGCATAATAAATTAAGGTCCATCCTCCAGAAGTTTTTGCGAATCTGCGTATTACCATTAGCTTATATTCATTTTCTTCAATTCGTTCCTCAATAATAATATCAGCCATATTGATGTAATTAATTGAATTCTTCTTTGGATCACAGCGCTTTTGAAACAACCATTGATCCGAAGTATAATAATAATCTCCGTCTTTTACATCTTCCGGATCTGCATGGTCTGGCAAGCCTTTTAAAGGAAATACAATATGTTCGACTTGGTATAGACTATCAGAATGAAATTTTAAATAAAAGTCAATGAAATCAGCCGGAAGTGGATTCTTGTTTTGATCGAGAAATATTTCTTCCTGTCCTGAATCATTAAGCTGTACCGGTTTTTTCACCTTATTTTCACAGGATTGAAATAACGATGTTGCCAAAAGCCATAATAAGATACCATAATTAGAGCTCCAGTGCAATGGCATAAGCAAAGTTTTCCATCCAATTGTGATGTATTTCATATTTTTTATCATTCCCAAATAGTTTTAACTGTGCATGTGTAATGATTTTTTTATCAAGGAAACTTGATAAATCTAATAATATTTGCTCTGAAAAGAGAATTCCCTTTTTACCATTTGCCTTATAAACAGCTTCTTTTATGGTCCAGGCCAGAGTAAGTAATTGATCATCCTCTTGTGCAATCAATACGGATTGCTCTTCTTCGTTTAGAAAGCGTTTTGAAATGGCTTGAATATTCCTTGATTTCTTTTGCAAATCAAATCCAACTTTTTTCTCTGAAAGCGCAACCCCAACCCATTCTCCGGAATGTGACAACGACAAATTTTGATTTGACTCTATAAGAAATAATTTACCGGCTTCATCTTTATACAAATGGCTATCAAATTTTCCGGTGATCTTAAATATTAAATACCTGGATGCTAAATATTCTAATTTCTTGGTGGGATGTATTGAATTCAACCATTCTAATTGTTTCAAATGCCATGGCATACTTTGAATAAAGTACGCTTCATCTTCTTCGATTTTCCAAATATAAATCAAAGCAGAAGGAATGTTTGAAATTTGATACAATAATGGCATTTACGAATTGGAATCACCCCATGAAAAAGATCCTGTATCCAATCCAATTAATTCTAAAGCTCTGTACGAAACCGTGGCTACGATTGCTTCAATTGAATTTGAATTCGAATAAAATGAAGGAACGGCTGGACAAATAATTCCTCCGGCCAATGTCAGTCGTTCCATATTCCGTATATGAATAAGATTTAAAGGAGTTTCCCGTAATACGAGTACCAACTTTTTTCTTTCTTTCAACATAACATCCGCTGCTCTTGTGATCAAATCATCTGAACTTCCATTTGCAATACGCCCCAGCAATCCTGCAGAACAAGGACATATTATCATAGCATCATATTTTCCAGATCCGGATGCAAATGGCGCATTAAAATCGCTTTTTTCAAAACGCCTGAACGTATATTTTTCTATTGGAACATTTGAATTTTCCAATTTCCAATTAATTTCTGCATTCTCAGACATTACCAAAGACACCTCATGACCGGGCATTATCATTAATTTATCCAAAAGAATCTTTGAGTATATGGCTCCACTGGCGCCTCCAATTGCTACAACTATTTTCATTTCAAAATTTTTTTTTTACAATACTTCCGCCACAACAAAAATACTCCCGGTAACAACAATCAAATCGTCATTTCCCGCTGCCTTCTTTGCAAAAGCCAAGCCTCTCTGAACACTTGAATATTTATTTCCTTTCAAATCATACTTTGCTGCCAAATTTTTAAGGTCTGCAGCAGCAAGAGCTCTAGGCAGTTTTGCGTTCACAAAATAATATTTTGCCTTCTTCGGGAACAAAGTTAAAACTGAATTGAGCGGTTTATCTTTTACAAATCCACAAACGATATGAAGAGTATTATACTTCATCATTCCAATTTGCTTCATCAGAAATTGAATTCCATCTTCATTATGAGCACTTTCACAAATGACTAATGGTTTTTCACTTATAGTTTGCCATCTGCCCATAAACCTGGTTAATTCAATAGTATGCTCAAGTGCATACACTATTTTCGTTGATTCCAACGAAACATCAGTATACTTCATTAATAAGTCAACTGCTCCTAATACTGTTTTTACATTCTCAATCTGATATAATCCCTTTAATGATGGAGAAACGAAACATTCTTCTCCGAAAATTTTTGTTTTGATTTGATAAACTCCATAAGGCTTGAGGCTATAACGATATTGCTCAATCAAATCATCTGCATAATATAAATCGGCTGATACACTTTTACTAACATCTTTAAAAACATTTTTGGTTTCCGGTTGCTTTCTTCCTATTAAAACAGAAGTATTTTCTTTAATTATTCCTGCTTTTTCAACGGCAATTTTTTCCAGACTGTCGCCGAGTATATCGCTATGGTCCCAGCTTATATTTGTTATGATACTGAGTAGAGGTTTTATGATGTTGGTAGAATCCAGTCTGCCGCCTAAACCGGTCTCAATAACTGCATAGTCTACCTTTTGATCTTGGAAATAACTAAATGCCAGAGCAACTGTCATTTCGAAAAATGAAGGTTTGACCTCATGAAAAAGCATTTTGTTTTTCTCAATAAAATGACATACATAAGATCGCGATATATATTTTCCATTCACTTTGATCCGTTCTCTAAAATCCTTATAATGTGGTGAAACATATAGTCCCGTTTTATAGCCGTTTGCCTGTAAGACTGCTGCCAACATATGAGAAACGGACCCTTTACCATTCGTTCCGGCAATATGAATGCACTTTAATTGGGATTGCGGATTATTTAATGCATTGCATAAAGCTTTGATATTTGTCAGATCCTTTTTAAAAGCTGACCTGCCTTGCCTGTGAAACATAGGCAAAGCGTTGTACATGAATTCAATAGTTTCAGAGTATTTCATCATCAAATTTCATTTTTAAAATACTAATTGATGAAATCCCTAAGAAATATTTTGTAAGCAAGTTTTCAAAATTAGGCCAAATGATGGCAAAGTTAATTCTTCCAATTCTCAGAATGCAATGGATACTCTTTGTTCTCTTCAAGCATTAGAAAGAATTCCCGTTTTTCAATAAGTTCTGCTCCCATGGACCTTAGATGAGAAGTATCTT
This sequence comes from Saprospiraceae bacterium, assembly GCA_044227375.1. GTDB lineage: Bacteria > Bacteroidota > Bacteroidia > Chitinophagales > Saprospiraceae > Vicinibacter. Next base: position 13,180 of record JBGAWX010000005.1, on the reverse strand, counting down.
GTTGGCAATCGATAAAATGATACCCTTTTTCCAATAAATATTTTGACAATTGAATCAAAGCAACTTTTGAAGCATTTGGTCTTTTTGCAAACATAGATTCTCCGCAAAACATTTTGCCAATGGCGAGTCCATAAAGACCTCCCACTAATTCTGAATCTTCCCAGACTTCGACCGAATGGGCAAATCCCTTCTGATGCAATGCGAAGAAAGCCTCCAGAATATCCTGATGTATCCAAGATCCTTTTTGATCTTTACGGGCAACCGTCTTACAATTCAACATGACTGACAAAAACTCCGTATCAAAGCTATACCGAAATCGTCCTTCTTTCAAATAAGGTTTCATACTTTTGGAAATTCGTATTTTAGAAGGAAATAGCACTAATCTTGGCGTTAAACACCACCAATGCACAGGTTCACCGGCAGAATACCACGGAAAAATTCCATTTTGATAAGCAAGCAGCAATCGTTGAGGATGTAGATCTGCTCCAATTCCAATTAAGCCATCAGGATTGGCTTGGGAGGGGTGTGGAAAAATAAATTGTTCATCAGGAATCTGATAAACTGGCAAAGGTCTACACTTTTATTGTTTCGATGACCGCGGAGAGTCCCCGGTCACACAATCCATCTTTCATTGGCAACAGGGTACCAATATCGGCAGTTTTAACTATTGCTTTCCCTTTGAAATGAACGATTAAAGAAAGCTGTTCTGCTTGCTCAAAGGAGTGCTTGCATATGTCCATCAGGCTTTCGATCACCCAATCGAAGGTATTTACATCATCGTTATAAACAATCAATTCCGATATTTCACCAGTATTTTCTTCGAGTAACACTTCTTCTTCGATGGCTTCCCAAGTTCCAGGATTTGTTTGCATCATGGCAGAAAAATTAATTTAAATTATTTAACACTTCATTTATGGACTCGAAGTTAGGAAGAGATGATGGATTTTCCAAAATTTCCTGATATCTTAATTGTCCTTCTTTGTCAATAACAAACGCAGATCTTTTGGCAACCCCTCTCAATCCCAAACTAAACTCTTCATGCATGCAATCATATGCTCTGCAAGCCACTTTATTAAAATCTGATAAGAGCAGAAATGGCAATTGATTCAATTCCCTGAATTTGTTCAGTGTATGCGGTGAATCCACGGATATTGCAAGAACGGTTGCATTAAGTTTTTCGTAAATCGCAATATCATCTCGCATTTGACATAGTTCTTTTGTACAGGTCCCTGTAAATGCAAATGGAAAAAACAAAATCAAGACATTTTGGCCTCGATATTCAGACAGGCTTACTTCTTTTTTATCAGAAGATACCAGGGTAAATCCCGGTGATTTTTCTCCAATTTGCAGGCTGCCCATATATTTTTATTTAAGAGGGCACAAAAATAGATATTTGTTCTTATTTTCAAAATCCAAAATGGATAGTTTAAAAAAGTCCTTCGTTTTTTTACATATCGCTGTCTTTTTATTTGGCTTTACTGGCATTTTAGGAAAACTCATTTTATTACCCGCCCTGATTTTGGTCTGGTGGCGGGCACTATTAACCTGGCTAATCATTCTTCCGAGAATGTTCGGAAAAACAGGATTTAAAACAATTGACCTTCATAGCTTCAAAATATTTATGTCCATTGGCGTGGTTGTGGGTCTGCATTGGATTTGTTTTTATGGCTCGATAAAGCTGTCTAATTCATCCATTGCCATGATCTGTCTTGCCTTTATACCCATTTTTACTGCCTTTTTTGAATCCATTTTTAATAAACGTCCTTTGGAATGGCTCGATATATTTATTGGTTTCATCTGTTTACCTGGCATGTGGATGATCCTTCAAAACATTGAAGTCTCCTTTCGTCTCGGTTTTTTTGTTGGTATACTATCAGCCTTACTATCAGCCTGCTTTGCCACACTGAACAAAAAATACATTCAACGCAGCAATCCCATCAACATTACCTGGATAGAGCTCTTTTCTGTCTGGGCATTTCTAACCATCCTGCTCCCATTTCTCTTTGTATTTAACCCCGATATCAAGTTCTTTCCAACTAAAATGGACTGGCTCTATCTTATTGTATTGTCGGTGATTTGCACCTATGTGGCTTATGTACTTGTGATAAGATCTCTTAAAAATTTAAGCGCTTTCTCAGCCATGCTGACATTCAACCTGGAACCTGTTTATGGTATCATTATCGCCATTGTCTTATTAAAGGAACACAAACAACTCAATCTTATGTTTTATGCGGGAGTAGTAATTATTATGATCAGTGTTTTTTTACATCCGCTCTTATCCAAGAAATTAAAAAAAGTAGATGAACTTATGTAACTATGATCTTTAGTTAGTTTGGATATTGATTAAGGACCACAATAGATTTGACTGCAGGGCTTTAAATATTCGCCGCAAACCGCAAGATATTTTCAAATCATAAATATCATTTGTCCATCACCGAATTTCGTGAAGATTAAATATAGACTGAAAAAAAATATGAACCCATTTAATTAAAAATCACTTAATTTGTCTGATCCTTTTGAAACTGTGTTTTACATTTACGTCCTGAAACTAAATCATTATGTCATTTTCACTTCCGGAATTACCTTACCCCCATCAAGCACTTGAACCCCATATAGATACCCGTACCATGGAGATTCATCATGGTAAGCATCATCTAGCATACACAAACAATCTAAATGCTGCAATTAAAGATACCCCACTGGAACTGTTGAGTATTGAAGAAATACTCAAAAACCTTGATATGAATAACATGCCTGTAAGAAATAACGGGGGAGGATTTTATAATCATTGTTTATTTTGGGAAATGATGTCTCCTCATGGAGGTGGTGATCCCAATGGAAATTTGGCTCAAGCTCTGATTCGCGATTTTTCATCGGTTCAAAATTTCAGGGAAAAGTTCACTGCTGCTGGAATTGGCAGATTCGGTTCAGGATGGGCCTGGCTGTGTGTTCATCCCGGTGGTCGCCTTGAAATCTGCTCTACTCCCAATCAGGATAATCCGTTAATGCCAAACACAGGTTGCGGTGGCGTTCCTGTAATTGCTCTTGATGTTTGGGAACACGCATATTATCTTTTGTATCAGAATCGTCGTCCAGATTACATCGGAGGATTTTTTAATGTCATCAACTGGGAAACTGCAGAGAAAAGATTCAATCAATTTAAAGGCGTTTAATCTATCAAGCCGTAGTTTTTAAACTTATTGACTTTTACTTTGCTTTAATTTTTCGCTATATCATTTAAAAGTTCTTTTATTTCCAGGTACAACACCTTTGTACTGGATTTATCTACAACTCAATTTCAATTCTATATTTTTATAAATGGATTCCGGAATTATCATAGAAATCTGTTGCTCAGACATCCACTCTGTAATGCTTGCACAACAATTCAATGCAGACGCTATTGAACTTTGCGTAGATCTCGAATATGGAGGACTTACTCCAAGCATAGCCATGATTCAAAAGGCAAGAAACATATTCACCAAAGAAATGGCAGTCTTTTTCAGGCCTCGTAATGGAGATTTCAATTATGATCAATCTGAAAAAGAAATCATTTTAAATGATATCCATAATGCCCTCGACTGCGGAATCGATGCTATTGTTGCGGGAGGATTGAATTCAACAGGAGACCTGGATATAGATTTTATGAAAGAACTCATTGATACTTCAATGGGAATTCCATTAGTGTATCATCGTGCCATTGACATCTCAAGAGATCCTATAGAAATACTAAACCAATTAGTGAATTTGCAGATTGATCGGGTCCTGACTTCTGGTTGCGCAGCGAGTGCTGTGAATGGCATTGTGAATCTTTCGAAATGGAATACACTTTTTGGGGATAATATTCAAATAATGGCCGCTGGTGGAATCGATCATGATAATGCAAAAGAAATTTTGGACAAGTCAGGCTTAAAAAGATTTCATGCTTCGTTGAGAAATAAAACCCAATTCAACAATACAATAATGAATCTGGGTTGCAGCGAAAAAGCTGACGAAGATAAGTTACAAAAATTGATGAATGTGTTTGGAAGATAAATTCCCGGTAATCTATTCCTTTAAAGAATCTTGTTTCAATGATTGTGTTTCATTTTCATTTGGTTCTCCTGATCCTTCAACTTGCTCCATCTTTTTCAATTCATCAGGATCCAGTTGAATTTCCTCTTCAGGAGGCAATTTCAGAATTCTTCTTCCCGTATTGATATAATTTGTCTTTTTTAAAAGTTTCAATATGTTTTCATCAGATTCAATCTGATCCATCTGTTGCAATATCCAGGGCAATCGATAACTTACATAAGAAGAAGGGGGATTCACTTTATACTTTTTCGGATTTGGAAGTGCAACCGCAATCATGGCCGCTTCTTCACGATTCAGATTTTTTGCGTCCTTATTAAAATATTTTTTTGATGCTGCTTGAATTCCGAAAACCCCATCACCCATTTCAGCAACATTCAGATACATTTCCACAATCCGTTTTTTACTCCAAAAAGTTTCAATCATTAATGTAAAATATACCTCAAGTCCCTTTCTAATCCATGATCTGCCTTGCCAGAGAAAAACATTTTTGGCAACCTGTTGGCTGATCGTAGAGGCGCCTCGCATCCGTTTCGGTTTTTTCTTGTTATGCTCAATGGCTTTCTCAATGCTTTCCATGTCGAAGCCGTAATGCTCCATAAACAATTGATCTTCCGCTCCCATTACTGCAAGTACTGCGTTCGAAGATATGTCTTTCAAACAAACATAATCTCGATTCATTCCATGACCTGTTAATAAACTGCCCAATTGTGTTGAAGTAATTGGCGGGAATACAAGGATTAAGCTAAACAAATAAATAAAATGAAGTAAAATGATGATCCCGATCCAAACCCCAATTTTATAATACCAGGCCAGGGGTTTATAAAATCGAATAGCCCGCGCAGGTCCGTCTTTTAACTTTTGAATCCATTTTTTCATCAGAAGAATGTGCTTCCTATCAATCGTCAAATTTATATACTTTTGGGAATAAATTGGACGAATAGGCTGAGGTATTTGGATTGATTTCATTTATCTAAAAGCATGATTCAAAAAGAAATTTAATTGAAACTTCGATGTTGTTTAAATCTTTATTATCTGCCTTCATTTTGCTAATAAAAATTATTTACCATAGAAATACATAAACATCACATGATCTGGATATACCGTATTTTAATTTTTTTCCTTTCTTGTTTTTTTATTTTACCTTTCTTTAAGGTGGAGGATCCATTCCGCTCCCTGGCCCTACGATTTTTTGCAATTCCAGGAGAAGCAGAAATATACAATCATACTTGTGAAGGAGACAGGGTATATTTATATGAATACACTATAGATCAAACCATCTATCAACAACGATACGATGGTTACAATGAAATCCTGGATCACAAAATTCCAGAAAATGACCGCTGCAAAGGTGAATTACCACAACACGTTTCTATTCCCATAAAATACTATCCGTATTTCAGATATTGGAGTGAACCTATAGATGCTGAACGACTTTCATTCCCATTATTTTTAATGGTTAACACTGTGAAGTTTGGAGCGATTATTTTGATGATACTCACCTTTGTTAGGAAGCGGTAAATAAGACTTTAACGCAAAGACACAAAGCAAGAGCTCTAAGATCGCTAAGAAGAACTTGAAGTATTAACTCTGCGACCTTTGCTCCCGAAATTCTTCGGAATTAGCGTCTTTGTGATAAAAATATTTTGTTTCGAAGCTGAAATATTCAACTTTTATTTCTTTGATTCATCGGATGATACTTCATTATCGTATCTCTTAGATAATTCAAATCAAGATGTGTATAGATTTCAGTTGTAGTAATGCTTTCATGTCCAAGCATTTCTTGTATTGCTCTTAAGTTGGCTCCGCCTTCTACCAGGTGAGTTGCAAATGAATGCCGGAACGTATGCGGACTTATCACTTTGTGAATCCCTGCCCGCAATACGTTTTCTTTGACTATTTCAAACACACTGATACGAGAAATTTTTTTACCAAAACGATTTAAAAATAAATAATCTTCATGCCCTTTGACATTTGGTAATTGTCTCCTGAAATTGTCCTTGTATAAATTAATTTCACGGATGGCTTGTTCCCCTATCGGAACTATTCTTTCTTTGTTGCCTTTGCCAATCACTTTGATGAATCCATCTTCCTCAAATAGATTTGAAATCAATAGATCACAGAGTTCACTCACTCTCAATCCGCAAGAATACAATGTCTCCAAGATTGCTTTGTTGCGATGCCCCTGAGGCAGACTCAAATCCACAGCATTAATAATCATATCAATTTCCTCCACATTCAAAACGTCCGGAATCTTGCGTTTTATTTTTGGGGCTTCCAGCAATTCCGTTGGATTGTCTTTAATCAAATCTTCTAAAAGTAAATACTTGTAAAATGTTTTTACGCCGGAGATGATTCTTGCCTGTGATCTGTCTTCTAAATTAAATTGCTGCAACCAACCAACAAAATCTTCGAGATCATGCAATCTTATTTCTTCAGGATTCCTATTGACCGTTTTTTGTTCAGCATACACTTGCAATTTATCCACATCACGCAAATAAGCTTCGACTGAGTTTGAGGCGAGCGATTTTTCCAGAATTAAATAGTTTTTAAATCCAAGTATTGAGGAATGCCAATCCATGGGGTGAAGATAAGACTGTAGGCTTTAGGCTAAAGACTAAAGGAAGAATCAATTGCAACATATTTAGTGGCCATTTGCTTAATACCTAAAATAAGCTGTTTTTAAATTGAGATATAATCCTTTGAAATTCAAACCACTGGTTGTATAGTATTTCCTAAAGTCTAAAGCCTAAAGCCTAAAGCCTCCTAAATTCCCTATTTTTGTCTCAAACCCTTCCCATGACTTTCAGAAGAATAGATGCAGAAGCTTTAGATCAGCAAGATCCTTTGAAGGCATTCAGAAATGAATTCCACATTCCTAAAACCAAAGAAGGAAAAGACATCCTTTATTTTTGTGGTAACTCCTTGGGCCTACAACCTAAAAAAACAAAATCCTATGTTGATCAAGAATTATCCGATTGGGCACAATTTGGTGTGACTGGTCATCACGATGCTAAAAATCCGTGGTATAGTTATCATGAGATTCTAACTGAATCAATGGCGAAGATTATTGGCGCTTTAACCATTGAAACTGTAATCATGAACACACTTTCAGTGAATATTCATCTGATGATGGTTTCATTTTATCAACCAACACCCAAGCGCTATAAGATTCTGATTGAACATTCCTGCTTTCCATCGGATCGATATGCAGTAGAATCGCAGATCCGTTTTCATGGTTTTGATCCGAAAGAAGCATTGATTGTATTGCAACCGGAACCGGGATCAGATTATATTTCAAAAGAACATATCGAAACCATTTTTAAAAAGGATGGAGATCAAATCGCTTTGGCTTTAATTGGTTCTGTAAATTATTACACCGGCCAGGCCTATCCTATAGCTTATATGACGCAGCTTGCACATGAACATGGAAGCATGATTGGATTTGATCTTGCGCATGGTGCCGGAAATTTGTTTTTAAATCTTCATGAAGACGGTCCTGATTTTGCAATTTGGTGCGGATACAAATATCTGAATGGAGGACCAGGTACTTTGGCAGGCTGTTTTGTACATGAACGCCACGCTTACAACCACGAGTTGCCAAGATTCGCAGGATGGTGGGGACATAATAAAAGCATACGATTTAAAATGGAACCGCAATTTGAAGTCATGCCCGGTGCGGAAGGCTGGCAATTGAGCAATCCTCCAATACTGCCAATGGCTTGTTTGCATGCTTCATTTGAATTGTTCTCGCAGGCGGGAATGCAAGCCTTAAGAAAAAAATCCCTTGAACTTGGAAACGTCTTATTCAATTTACTGCATGAATTGAATCATCCTAATATTTCGGTGATCACACCCAAGAATGAAGAAGAAAGAGGTTGTCAGATTTCAATCAAAGTAAAAAATGCGGATAAAAATTTATTTCATAAAATTACAGCAAAAGGAGTCATTGCGGATTGGAGAGAACCCGATGTAATCCGAATCGCTCCGGTGCCACTCTATAATAGATTTACCGATGTATATGATTTTGTTGAGATCTTAAAAAATGTTTTACAACATGGATAAAAATAAAAAGATACTTATTGCAGGTTCCGGTTTAGTTGGAAGTTTGTTGGGCCTAAGATTGCTGCAAAAAGGTTTTGATGTAGAACTTTTTGAATCCAGGCCGGACATGCGCAGAGAACAAATCTCTGCTGGCCGGTCAATCAATCTCGCATTGTCACATCGGGGGATACGCGCCTTGAAACTCGCCGGTGTTGACGAAGTAATTTTGTCCAATGCAATACAGATGCATGGTCGAATGATTCATACTATAGATGGACAACTCGCACTGCAACCCTACAGCACAAGACCCGGTGAGTTTATCAATTCCATCTCACGTAGAACCCTGAATGTTATTTTGATGGATGCCATTGAAAAGATAAAACCAGATGCCATTCATTTTAAAACTAAATTGATTAAAGTAGAAAACAACTGCAGTACATTCATATTCGAAACTCAAGAATCTACAACATCCGCGTCATCCTTTTCATCTTTGTCATCCGCGATCTTGATTGGAACGGATGGTGCTGCTTCCATTGCAAGAAAAACATTATTTGAACTCACCCCGCATCTACGCTTTAATTACAGTCAGACATTTCAAAACTACGGATATAAAGAATTGACCATTCCTCCGGGATCAAACAATTCGTTTGTCATTGAGAAAAATGCTTTGCACATCTGGCCACGAGGTCATTTTATGATGATCGCATTGCCAAATCCGGATGCAACCTATACTGCAACTTTATTTTTACCATATCATGGAGCTGAGAGTTTTGATTCTTTGGATTCGAATGAAAACGTCAAAGCATTTTATCAAAAATACTTTTCGGACGCAATCCCATTCATGCCGGATTTGGAACATGAATTTTTCCAGCACCCAACCGGACATCTTTATACTGTAAAATGCGAACCCTGGCATTATGAAGATAAAATTTTATTGATGGGTGATGCGGCACATGCTATCATTCCATTTTATGGACAAGGAATGAACTGCGGTTTTGAGGATGTATATGTTTTTGATGAATTGCTGGATCAGCATACGGATTGGAAAACTCTATTTGAAAACTTTTCAAAACAGAGAAAGCCCAATTCCGATGCGATTGCGGATTTAGCTGAAGATAATTTTATTGAGATGCGTGACAAAGTTGCCGATCCGGTCTTCCAGCGCAAACGTCAACTCGAGATGAAACTCGAAAAACAATTTCCGGAATACTATTCTAAATATGCATTAGTTACTTTCCGTCCGGATATCAGTTATTATGATGCGATGGTTAGGGGGAGGAAACAGGATGAATTTTTGATGGGGGTTTGTGCAAACGAAATCAACCATTGGAGTGATGAAGAACTAAAAATCTATTATAATTCAATTAATAAATTCCTCTCCAAAAATTAATTAAAAGCACTTATCAGTTATAAAATATAGCTATTTCAGTTTCAATTCTTTGGAAATAATGGTTGCAAGTTTCTTCGACTGCCTTAATTGCTCCAGCATATTTCCCCAGATGTATCCACGCAATCCAATAAACCAAAGTCCGGGATGTATATCATTTTTATGAGAACCGGTTGTTGTGGGAATACCATAAAGATCTAATACACCCAGATGCCCGATTAAAGGTTCCAGTCCGGAATGATACCCCGTAGCACAAAGAATTACATCAGGTTTTAATTGTTCGCCATCTTTAGTATTTACAATATTGTCTCTTATGTTTACTACTTCTTTTACAACCCTGACACTATTTTGTCTTATAGCCTTTATCAATCCTTCGTCAACAGAAACTGTTATTCCATCACGGGCATGTTTTGTAAAAACATCTTTAGGTGCTTCTCCGATATTCAATGATTTTAAATCTCCAAACATTCTATTTTGTGTAGAATAGAATAATGCATCCTGAATGCGCAAAGGCAAATTTCGTAACAAAGCTGAAAGAATATGCATTGGAAATCCATATAACTCCTTCGCGGTAATTCCGGGAGAAGATCTTATTGAAACTACTAATTCCTTCAACGGTCTTTTAATCAAGTGGTTTCCAATATCAAATGCTGAATTACCTCCACCTATAACCAATACTTTCTTATCATCATATAAACTTACATCACCAAATTCTAAAGCATGCTTAACAATCCCATTAAAAGTATCCAAGCCTGGAATGAGTGGCATCTTCGGAATGCGGTTAGCTCCACAACTTATAATAACATGTTTGGTAAATATAGTACCCTTTGATGTTTCCAGTTGCCAGCCGGTTTCATGTTGAATTACTTTGATGACTTTCGTTTCATATTCAACAGGGATATTAAATTTTTCTACATAACTCTCAAGATAACTTATGTAATCATTCTTTGAAACCCACCTGCCATATTTCTTTGGAATTTTCATTCCGGGTTGATGAGAATACCACCGGTGTGTGTTCAGTCTTAATAACGGATGCCGCGACCTCCATGAACTCGCTATCTTGTTGCTTTCATCAAGTATACGAGGTCTGATTCCAAGAAGGCTCAATTGATAATAAACCCCTAATCCTGCAGCACCTGCGCCGACAATTACTACATCTTCCATAAAACAAAAATAAATGAAATGTACTAAATCTCAATCTGGTTCCTTTAGATGTGAAACTTTACTACAAATTAATATTACTTCTTTTACTATTTGTTTACATTTGTAAACAGACTTGCAATATTCTATGAAAAAGAACTTGATTTTATTATTAGTTGTATCTATAATCTCCTGCAATCCTGACCCAAGCGATCCAAATATGAATTGTATTTTATCAAGTCGTTATAAAATTGGATATAATGCTAGCGTCGCCCCAGCAGTTTTCGATATTAGCAAATCTAACCCTCAAGAAATCAGGAATGGTATTATAGAATATTCTTTAGTGACACAAGAACAAATTTTTAATTTTTTAAACAATAAATATCCATATCCTCTTAATGAATACATTATTGACTCTATTGAAATTAATTCGCGTGGTCAAGCTATTGTTTATTACACAAATGATTTACCAAGAGAATATGATCTTGTATTAAATAACTGTGAAATCCTACTTAAAGGTATAAGCGACTCGATACCTGGCATGTTAACAAATGAAGGAAATGAAATATCATTCAGCAGATATGTTATTTATGAACATAAATTCAATAAGTTTAAACAGGATTCCTTTTTATTTATAGAATTCAGGAATTCACTAAACAAAAATTATTATGACATTATAAATGAATTTGCAAAAGCCAACTCTGGCAAATATGACACAGTTGCAATCGAAGAGATTATCAATCGCACCAAGTAATAATCTAAATAACATTTATGAATAATACCGAACTCATTCATCATTTTTATAAATCCTTTGCACTGGGTGAAGCTGAAGAAATGATTATGTGCTACGACGATGAAATCGTCTTTACCGACCCTGCATTTGGCACACTTAGAGGTAACGACGCAAAAAACATGTGGCGCATGCTAATTCACAGAAGCAAAGGAAATTTAAAAATCACCTACGATAATGTGAAAGCCGATGAAAAAACGGGTTCTGCCCATTGGATTGCTGAATATACGTATGGTCAGACGGGAAGAAAAGTTGTTAACAAAATAAGGGCTCGATTTGAATTTCGAAATGGGAAGATCTTTAAACATACTGACCATTTTAATTTGTGGCGGTGGACCCAGCAAGCTATAGGCTGGAAAGGATATCTTTTGGGTTGGACTCCTTATATCCAAAGCAAAATTCGGCAACAGACCAATCAACTATTAAAAGCTTATACAAAGTCGATAACAAAGATGAGTTGATCGAATGTTTAGGAATTTCTGGTAGGAGGAAATAGAACTTCCGTACATTTACAGACAATAAACCAAAATATCATGTTCCTCCAAGTCGTAATTTTTGCAGCGGTCATCATTTTCTTTTTAGGCATTCGCATCATACGCCCCACTCATCGTGGATTGATAGAGCGGTTTGGAAAATACAACCGGTTTGCCAATCCGGGTTTCCACTGGATCATTCCGTTTGTTGACCGAATGTATCTGGTAAATATAACCGAACAAATGGTCGACGCCAACAAACAAGAAATCATCACATTTGACAATCTGAATGCATCAGTGGATGCCCAGGTCTATTTTAAAATAAAAATGGATGAAGACAGTGTGAAGAATTCTCAGTACAGTGTCAATAACATTCAAACCCAGATTGTGAGTCTTGCGCGCACTACGCTTCGCAACATCATCGGTACGATGACACTCAAATCTGCAAACAGTGAACGCGGAAAAATAAACAAGGGATTGTATATTACTCTCATTGAAGAAACTTCACATTGGGGAATTGAAATCGTACGCACCGAATTGAAAGAAATCGATCCGCCTAAAGACGTACAAGAAACGATGAACAAAATTGTCAAAGCAGAAAACGAAAAAATGGCGGCCATCGATTTTGCAACAGCAATTGAAACCCGTGCTGATGGAGAGAAACGAGCAGAAATCAAAAAAGCAGAAGGGATTCGCCAGGCAAAGATTCTGGCAGCTGAAGGAGAAGCACAAGCCATTGCGCTCGTCAATGAAGCTGCTGAAAAATATTTTGTCGGAAATGCTCAAACCCTACGCAAACTCGAAGCACTTGAAAAAGCACTCGGTAACAATGCAAAAATCATTGTGCCCTCTGATAAGGAACTCATCAATGTAATTGGCGAAATGGCAGGCGTTTTACCAATTCGAATGAATAAAGAAGAAAAATAAAAACATGGATTTTTTGAAAGTCAAAACCTGTTGGACTAATCTGGAATTAGGTCTAATTAAAGTTTGTGTCGGCTCTCTCTATATAAGTTTAGGAATTTATTTCTATGAATTTCCCAAAGACTATTTGATTGTTTTGGAATCTTGTTTATCATCACTGCAATCTGGACATTCATACTGTGGTTGAAGAAAATGAAAGTCAGTTCAGAATAACTCTATGTAATCACTATATTATTTATCCAAATCTTTTTAAAACTAACTAGACATATTGATTTCTAAACTTCGAGATTAACCGATACTATTTTAATTTTCGTGGTTCATTTACAATTATGCAATGATAACTATAATGCATGT
>JBGAWX010000059.1:0-14221 GCA_044227375.1 Saprospiraceae bacterium | reverse complement strand
GACTTGTATGCTCCGGGAAAAGCAGGGGCTCGATCCCTGAAAATGCCTCCAACTCTGAAAGTACCCATGAAACCACCGGTATTGGCAGGATTTACGAATACAGGGATTAACTCGTATTGAGTAAAATTCACATCCTGGCTGTTTGCTTTACTACAAAAGCCAAGAAAAGCCAATACGATTAACAGGTGTAAGTTTTGCTTCATGCTCTAAACATTAAAGGCCGAAATATACAGATAATTGGCGGAGAGATTGAATATCCGAATTCAAAGATTGGCTTTTTTAACGTTTTACCATTCTCTGACTTCCCGAATTGCCCTGTTTTGATATCGTTCCCAATCTTCAATTTCATCAATATCCTCCAGTGGTTCCAATACAGTCACACTGTGATTGCCTTGATTTAATGTTATTATAGACTGATCGAAAACACCGGGATGACTCCAGCTTCTGTCAATGAACAATTCATCAATCAACTTCCGCAAGCCAATCAAATAGTATCCGCCATCAAGTGCAGGGCCTAAAACACAATCAGCGTCATTCAACTTTTGAATCGCTTGATTCAAATGATCGGTGTGCAGGTAAGGACAATCGCTCCCAATCAAAATAATCTTTTCATGTTGTTCAAAAATCATTCTGAATGCATTCAACATGCGTTCTCCAAGATCATTTCCTTGTTGGTTGTGTTTGCTAAATTGTTCCGGATCCCATTCATCATCTTGCACGATCTCATCACTGTAAAAAAGATACTTCGTCCCTTTAAAATTCAATGCAAGTTGTCTTGTCAAAGCACACAGTTGTAAATACATGTGAAGGGCTTCGTCATCGCCAACTGCCTTAGCCACGCGGGTTTTGACAAATCCCCTTACAGGATTTTTAATGAATATAATAAGTGCCGCTGACAATTTATAATTTTTAAAGAGAGCTAAACTGTGTTTGAATTTTGATGATCTCAGAACAAAGAATTATGCTTGATGAGGTAGTTAAATGATCCACTTATCTCATAACACACAGCTCATCCTTGAATTATCTCAATCTATCCGCCGATCTGATTAATTCCTGATCTCTGCGTATCGCTCTTGAAGCCAACCAAATAAAAACAATTCCTGCCATGGACAAAAAGAAACCTGCATGAGGACTGAAATCATTCATTTTATGAGTTCTGTATAAAATGATAAAACATCCGCCAACTGTTAAAACCAATTGCAATAAACTTGACAGTGCCGAGATCAGGATTTGAGATGTCCTCTCTTTGTAAAGGAAAACGGAAATCAAGGCCAGCACACCAGATACTCCTGAGCCAATCATCAATGGAAAACTTTCAGCTACGTACAAAGCATTATCTGCAAATACCCCTTCATCCGGAGTTAATGTTCTGACCATGATGATGGAAGGTATCCATTCGGACAAAAAACAGACCGATGCTAAAAACAGCCAAATCGTTTGTATGCGTTGAATCATGATTTTGAAATTAAGCCGAAATTTAGGCTATTAGATTGTAGGCTCACGCAATTCTGCGGGATAAATTTCGGCTGTAGGCTTAAAATTTTTATAAAAATCAAAATATTATTGAAAATCAATGTCAAATTTAAATACCTGAAAAATGCTAAATTCCTTTAGCCTATAGCCTAAAGCCTTTAGCCTCTTCTTACTTTTGCAGTTAAATAGAGAAAACGTGACAAATCTAAGCTATTGGGAAAAAAGCATTTACTTCCATGATGTTGATGTGGCCATCATCGGTGCCGGTATTGTGGGCTTGTGTACAGGAATTTCTCTTTTGGAAAAAGATCCTTCATTAAAAGTAATTATTCTTGAACGCAATTATTTGCCATTAGGCGCCAGCACAAAAAATGCAGGGTTTGCATGTTTTGGAAGTCCTTCCGAATTACTGGATGATCTTAAACATGATGATGAAGACAAAGTCTTCACGCTTTTCAAAAAAAGGTATGATGGTATTCAAAAATTACTGAGATATACAGGATCCCATGCAATAGATCTGAAACGCGATGGAGGTTTCGAATTGATTCATCACAAACATACCAGTTTGTTATTTGGACAACAAGAATTGGATTTTCTCAATGCTAAAATTCAAGAATATACAGGTCTTGATAATTATTTTTATTTTGATGATGTCCGGTTGAAAGAATTTGGTTTGAAGGGCATTGATCATCTGGTTGCCAATAAACATGAATCAGGTCTTCATCCTGTAAAAATGATAGAAGTTTTATCCAAACTATTTACAGAAAAAAGTGGAAGAATTTTATCAGGTGCGAATTTGATTTCATGGGAAGAATCAGAACAATCAGTGAATATTGAACTACAGGATCATTCCAGATTTAAGGTAAGTAAACTGATTTTTTGTATTAATGGGTTCACAAAAAATCTTTTGCCTGAGTTGGATGTACAAGCAGCAAGAAACATGGTATTAATGATTCAACCAAACAGAACCCTCAAACTGAAAGGTTGTTTTCATATGGATCGAGGCTATGTGTATCTTAGAGACGTAGATGGTAAATTACTTATTGGCGGAGGAAGAAACAAGGATCTGGAAAATGAATTTACTGATGAATTTGGTTATAATGAAAAAATTAAAACCTTTCTCCTTGAATTCGTAAAAGAAAATATACTCATTCACGATGATTTCAAAATAATAGATCAATGGTCCGGAATTCTGGGTTTGGGGCCTGAGAAAAAGCCCATTATCAAAATGATTTCAAATCACACGGCAGTAGCAGTTAGATTGGGAGGCATGGGAATTGCAATCGGTAGTCTTGTTGGCGACGAAGCGGCAGAGATGTTGTATAACAGTTTAAATGATTTGCGTTAATTAGACCATGCTAAAAATTATTCATAGGATTTTATGTTCAACAGTTGTCTTGTTTTATACGGGATCTATATACTGCCAACAAGACACAACAGGAGACAAAATCCAGGTCATTCATGCGGATTTATTGCGCTTTGAACGTGGTGATTCCAATGAAATACAATATCTATCTCATGATGTATTGGTCCGACACAAAAACACCTATCTCCTATGCGACTCGGCGATCATTGAAAACAATAAAATGACTTCTATCGGTCATGTCAGAATCGTGGAGGGAGATAGTCTGCAAATTTTTGGTGATAGTTTAAAATTTGATGGTGAAAAGGGAATAGCAGATCTGATTGGAAAGATTGTCTTAAAACACAAAGGGCAAACCTTATTCACGAATCTGCTGCAATATGATTTAAAAACGAGAATCGCTTCTTATTTTACCAAAGGGATTTTACTTTCTGAAAACACTAAACTGCAAAGCAATAAAGGGTATTATTTTGCAGAAACCGGTCAGGCATTTTTTAAAGACAGTGTCGTGGTCATTCTGCAAGACAGCATGACCTTGTTGTCAGATTCATTAGTGTATGATACCAAAAACAAATTTGTAAAATTCACAGGACCCACATTGATCGAAAGAGACAGTTTAAATATTTATACGGAAAAGGGATTCTATAATGTGGAAACCCAACAATCTTATTTTGGAAATAATCCCAGATATAAAAAGGGCTCACAAATTGCGGATGCAAAAGACATTTATCATGATGCCAAACATAAAATCATAACGCTCGTGCATGAAGCGTATATACGGGATGACAAACAGGAAGCAAAAGCGGATAGTATCATTTTTAATGAATCAACCAACCAGGTAAGTTTATTTAGAAACGCCTGGTATAAAGAAGGTGACAGAGAACTCTCCGGAGATGAAATCGAATTTAACAGAAAAACCAAATCACTCAATGTAAAAGGGAAAACGAGGGTCAATGAATCAGGACGAATTATCGACGCGCTGAGTTTGAAATATGATGGCGTAAAAGATCAAGGCATTGCTATTGGTTCCGTTGTCGTAAGTGATACTTCAGCCGGATACACTATAGTCTGTGATACTTTTATATACAATAAAGCAGAGTCAAAATACAGAGCACTTGGAAAAGATCATCGCGCATATATTGTGAGTGCCCTTGATAAAGATTCACTTTACTTATCAGCAGATACTTTACTTTCGGAAAATCAAATTGAACAAACCGATACCTTCCAGGTTTTATTCGCCTGGGGAAATGTAAAAATCTGGAGTAAGAAGATGCAGGGACTTTGCGATTCACTTTATTTTTCCGGACGCGATTCTACATTTTATTTATTTTATGATCCGGTCATGTGGTCTGATACTTCCCAGTTCACCGGGGATACCATTCTTATGGCTATGGGACAAAAAAGATTAAGAGATATTTATTTGCATCAAAAAGCATTCATTATCAATCGCGATGGCAGCCATTTGGAAAATCAACTCAAAGGGAGAGAAATCCAGGCTCATTTCGAAACCGGTAAAATCAATTACATGGATGTGCAGGGTAATGCTGAATCCATTTACTTTATCAAAGATGATGTGAAAGGCTATGTAGGGACTAATTTTATTCAATGCAGCAGCATACGATTCTTTTTCGGGCCGGAAGAAAAAATTGAACGCATTGATTTTTATACAAAACCTAAAGGAAATATGTTGCCCTTGCAGGATGGACGAAAAAAATTTCTTGAAGGATATTTACCAAGAGATAAAGAAAAGCCGGGATCATTGGAGGAAATAATAAAGAAGACGGTGAAACAGAAAAGCAGTAAAGCGGTTAAGCAGTGAAACAGTTAGCAGTTAGCAGTTAGCAGTTGGCAGTTGGCAGTTGGCAGTTTACAAAAATAAAATGATTATGACAAAACATAGTTCCTCTTCAAAAAATTTCTTTGCGCCTCTGTGCCTTTGCGAGATACTATTATCAACGGAACATTCTTAACTTGAAGATATAAGTAAATTGATTAACCAGATTTATCATTAACCAATTTTTAGAACAGTTCAATGAAACTTACTTTCTATATTATTCTTTTCATTTTAATTGGAACTTTTAATGCTATCGGTCAATCCGAAACTGCAATCAAATTATACGATCAAAAAAATTACACCGAAGCATTGCATGAATGGAATAAACTGATTGATCAGGGAGCAAAAGGAGAAGCGATTTATTACAACATTGCAAATGCCCACTATCGTTTGCAACATTATCCCGAAGCCATTTTATTTTACAACAAAGCATTAAAATGGAATCCGAATTGCGGGGATTGCAAACAAAATCTCAAACTTGCACAGAAAGCCGCCGGCATCGAAAGTTTTGAATTGCCGGAATTCTTTCTTTCCAAATTTTATAATTCCTTACTCTTAAGACTGCAACCGTTAAGCTGGTTGGTAATAGGTGTTGGATTGCTGAGTTTATTCTTATTTATACTTCTCTTTAGTAAAGACTCATCAGTGATGAAGCGTAACAATTGGCTTAAATATATCAGCTCAGGCCTTGGACTCATATGTTTATTGCTATCTTTTCAAAGAGATCTGATTAAACACAATGTTGATGAAGTCGTATTGATGAAATCAAGTGGTTTGCATTTATCTCCGGATGCAAGCAGTGAATCAAAACAAGAATTGATTCCTGGACAGGTATTAAAAATTAAAGACCATTTGAGTGGTTGGATAAAAGTTCAAACCAAAGAATTTGATTTGGGTTGGGTGGAAGAAAGTAAGGTGGAAGTGATTGGACTGTAATTCTCAATTACAACACATGAATGATATTCCGATTGTTGCGCATTTTCTTAAATGTAACAACACCTGCTTTTAAGGCAAACAAGGTAAAATCCTTTCCAATACCGACATTGGTACCAGGATGATATTGAGTTCCTCGTTGACGCACGATGATATTGCCCGGAATGGCTTCCTGACCACCAAACAATTTAACGCCCAGTCTTTTACTGTTACTGTCGCGTCCGTTACTGGTACTACCTTCCCCTTTTTTATGTGCCATGACTGTGTTTCTTTAAAAATTATACATTAATTGAATCAACCTGGATCTGAGTGAATGCCTGGCGATGGCCATTCTTTTTCTCATAGCCCTTTCTTCTTTTTTTCTTGTACACGATGACCTTGTCTCCTTTTGCATGATCCAATACGGTGGCTGAAATGCTCGCTCCGGCAACGGTTGGAGTGCCAACCTGAGTATTATCTCCATTGATCAGCATCAAAACCTGATCAAAACTGAGTTTATCTCCTTTAGCCGCCTCCTGACGATGAACAAAGAGTTTTTGCCCTGAAGCCAGCTTAAATTGTTGTCCTGCTATATTTACTACCGCGATCATATCAAGGTCTTTTAAAATGCTCCGAAAATCGGAGTGCAAAAATAGCACTTTTACACAAAATCAGGGAATATTCTAGTGAATTGTATTCTATGCTTAACAAGTCCTTTAAATTACGATTTTTTAAATGTGTAATAAATTAAACTGTAGGTATTTAGGCTGTAGGCTTTAGTTTAAAACTACCTTGACTCTCTCAATAATTTGACCATCTGACCATAGAACTATTGCCTATTGCCTATTGCTAATTGCCAATTTCTTATTCATGACTCTAAACCACAAACCCGGCACTAAACTCATCAATAAAGAAGCCGGATAACCAAACGGCAACTGCGGGCTTTCCGGAAGGCTATCCAGATTTTGATATTTAATTGAAGCCTTTTCGTGATGATGAGGGTGACGTGTGAGTTCATATAAAAAGATCCTTCCAAGAACGTGATCTGAATTCCAGGAGTGAGTTGGATTTACTTTTTCATAAATGTCCGGGTTGATTTCATTTCTTTCTAATCCATAATGCTCGATGTAATTGATGGTTTCAAGTAACAAGACTGCAATTAAGGCAGCCAGTGCCACCGAAATTAAAGCCATCCATCCAGCGAAAAACCAAACCAAAAACAAATAAGCGGTTTCAACTGAAAACTGAAATAATAACTTGTTGTTGAAATGAAAAAAAGAATTTCCGGAATCAGCTAATCTCCGCTTTTCGAGTTTGATTGCATTCTTAATTCCACCCAGAATACTTCTCCACCAAAACGAATATATCATTTCATTTTTTCTGGCAGTAGAAGGATCCAATGGAGTCGCAACATATTTATGATGCCAGTAATTGTGTTCCTGGGTAAAATGCATATACAAGCAAGGCAATAGCAACAATTGTGCAATCCGTTTTTCAAACCAATTCGTCCGATGACCAAGTTCATGAGCAACATTGATTCCCAATACACCCAATAAAATCCCCATGTTTAAAACCAGAAATATCCATGTTGCAACATGTATTGATTGAGTATTTAAAATATAGATAAAATAAACTAACAAACCGTATAGTACCGGGAGATTTAAATACAGCAGAACATCAAAGAATTTGTTTTTTGATTTGCTCATTTTAACTAATTCATCATCATTCTTTGAATTGACAGGCATAAAAAATTCTAAAAACGGAATGATTACAAAACCGAGATAAAAACTTCCCGGAGCAAACCAGGATTGGAAAAAGAATCCGGCGAAACCGAAGAGGGGGACGAGCCAGACGAGGAGATATTTGAGGTCGGAATTATTCATTTTGATTCTAAGATGCCAAAATAATAATTATAAAACTTAAATTTAAGCGAACTTAAGACAAAACACCAACCATGAAAAGAACCGCAGGTATAATTACATTGCTGTTAAGTATTTCATCCCCAATTATTTATTCTCAATGGACGCTGACGAATGGACCTGAAGGTGGCAACATTTTATGTCTTGAAAAAGTGGGCACTGAAATCTGGGCGGGAACCAAGGGGGGACTTTATAAATCAAATAATGAAGGCCAAAGTTGGGAACAATCCAAAGACCTGCCTCAAGACTATGTTGTCCAGAATATAATCAGTTCAAGAGATACGACTATTATGCTGGTTCTAAGCCATAACCTGAATTACCCTTTGCTTGAAGATACATATAATTATCTGGTTTATAGTAGAACCAGTAATTCTCAACCATGGCAAATCTATCAGCCAAATACTTTCAATACTCCTATAACCGGATCAATTTTTAAGAATAAATATGGATTATTCCTTGATTATGGTAGACTCGCTATATCAAAAGATCTGGGTAAATCCTGGTTTGAATGTAAATACCCAGAACCCTTCATAGATGTATTAGATATTATTCACGATGGTGACCGGATTATTTTAAATGCCCAACTATTTTCTACGGGCAAAAGAATGAATTTCTATACCGATGATGGTGCAGTTACCTGGCAATTGATGCCAACATTTCCTGATTATTATTATCATGAAATCTTTGTTGATAAGAATCTGATATTGCTCAGGTATGCTGAAGATTCCATATACCTTTCAAATGACTTTGGTGTGCAATGGGAACGCATTTCAATACCTACTGCTTCTGGTTATGCTTTTATACACAATTGCCGAAGAACGGATGATGGTAACCTATTCATTACCAATTCAAATTTATGGCGATCAAAGAACGATGGATACACATGGGAATTGACCCATTCAGCAGATTCTGTAACTCAGTATACTGATGTGATTCCTTTAAAAAATGGTAATTATCTCGTTTCATCTGATCATGGAATTTATGAAGTAACTCCAAATTTAAAAAAATGGACTGTTTCGAATGAACATCTTCGCTCAACCAGGTGCAGTTATTTATTTACAAATCCAAATGGTGATGTGTATGCAACTTTAGGTGATTTTGAAAAAGGATCTGGAATTGAATTTGTTGTTTCAAAAAATGGTGGAATAAGCTGGCAAAAGGTATTGCCAGATAGTTTATCTCATTCTGTTTTTATTTTTGATATGCTCTTTATTGGAGATACAATTGTTGCAGCAAATCAAAATAATCTTCTTTTTTCTTTCGACAATGGAATACACTGGAATCAAACTTCTTCCAATTATTACAATACAAGCCATAGCGGATTAGCAAGAATTGGAGGAAAACTATATGCTGGTTCTTTTCGTACTAATGTTACACAAGATTGGGGCCAAAGTTGGGAAACTATTGATCTGACAAATGGTAATTTTAATATAAGTTGTAATGACATTATTCAAGTTGACACTTTGATATTTGCAATACTTAGCAATGGTCAGATTTGGAAATCAACTAATAATGGTGTCTCTTGGGACAACATAAGCGATATTGGGGATTGGTGGGGTTCCACATTTAATAATAAATTGGATTATATAAATAACATTTTATATACTTTAGGTCAGGATGATTCAAATGGTTTTGTGTTCAAGTACTCCAAAGATTTGGGTCAAAGTTGGCAACGTATAGGACGTAATGGGATACCATTATTTCGAGGTTCATTCGGACTTGATACATTTCCGATAACTTCTTTTACCGTTTATGAAAATTTACTAATCGCTACAATACCTACTTCAGGAGTATACATAAGTGGCGATATGGGTGAAAATTGGCTACCTTTTAACGAAGAGCTTCAAAATCTTCGATCAACTTGTATTACAATTAAAGATAGTATACTGTATCTGGGTACAGACCACGGTGGCATCTGGAAAAGAAACGATACCGAGTTAAAAACAATCTCCGGATTGGCCTGGTATGATGATGACAAAAATGGCTTGCGGGATTCTGGAGAACTGGTTTTCAAAAATGCAATTGTCGCTTTAAATCCTTCACATAATTATTGCTCTACTTCAGACCATGGTACATATTCCATGATTACAAAACAATTACTAACTGATACGGTAACTATATCAACAGGATCACCATATTTCATTGCAAATCCACCGTATTATTTAGTTTCGCAAACCTCAGACAATCTTAATTTCGGAATTCATACAATACCGGATATAATAGATCTTTCTGTAAAAATTACCAACAGTGCTTCAATGGCATTGGAGCCCTCTCAAGGTAACTCTATTTTAGTAACAATCAAAAATGTTGGAACTTCTGATGCTGGTGGAATTCTTAAAGTGAATCTTCCGCTAGGTAGTATTTTATCTTATACACCCTCTCCATTACCTGACTTAATAACAACAGACACACTTACATGGAATCTGCCGACTCTTCGTCCTGGAGAAAGTCTTAATAGATTAATCCAATTCCAATTAAAGTACAATGATCTAAATGTGTACGACATACTTTCATTCAGTGCAAGAGTATTACTTCCTGATGATCATGATCTTTCCAATAATTCAGACCAGGATTCTTCAGTTGTAGTATTCACCTTTGATCCTTTTAAAAAATCAGTTTCACCAGGGCCCTGGTTGAGCCCAACGGAATTTAAGGCCGGTAAATCTTTGACATACACTATAAGATTTCCGATTGAAAATTCTCCCAGAATTTTGGACACTCTGGATATTGCTCTGGATCCAAGTACCTTAAAAATATTAGCTTCCAGCCATCCTTGCACATTGTCTGTTATCAAAAATGGAATTGTTGAATTCACATTTAACTATACACCTACATATCCACAAGATTCTTATAATGGATTCGTAACATTTTCAATTTCACCATTTCCCAATACACTCATTGGAACAATTATATCAAATCAAGCTAATTTTATTTATTACGATCATTCAAAATTAAATCCAATTAGCAAAACTAATATCGTTCAAACAAAAATTGGGTTTCCTCCGAATGCTTCAGGTTATGTATGGTATGATGACAACAATAACAGCATAATAGATCCTGGTGAAAATCCATTTACTAAAGCGATCATCTATTCCTCACCATCCAATTACTATTCCGTTTCATCAGACAGTGGATCATATTCGATAATAACTGAAAAATTGAATGATACACTCCGAATTAAAACGGGCCCCTATTCTCTGAATTCAAATCCACCTTATCATTTAGTAACAAATAATGGTGAATTAAAAAACTTCGGAGTATATACAGTTCCTGATAGTAAGGACCTATCCATCGATATCACAAATACTCAGGATATCCGGCCTGGATTTGATAACTCTTTCAGCATAATGGTTAAAAATGTTGGTATCAGTTCTACTCCAGGCATTGTTAAGTTTGTATTGCCGTTAGGTTTAACATATTATTATAGCCAGCCCTTTCCTAATGGACAAATAGGCGATACACTTTTCTGGAATATTCCCAATTTGAATGCAAATCAGAATTACATAATTCAGGTGTGGTTCCACACATCCAAAGATTTGAAAATAAACAATAAGTTATCATTTGATGCTACAGTTGTGCTGAACGATGATCAGGATGTTTCTAACAATCATGACTATAAAACTGTGTTTGTAAAAAGAACAGTGGAACTAAACTACAAGGTAGTTTCGCCAGGGGCCTGGCTTACACCTGATCAGCTGGAATCAAATATTCCTTTAACTTTTACTATACATTTTCTTTCTACAGTTACTCGAATTGAATACATTAGAATCATCGATACACTGGATGAGCATCTTGATGCAAGTACTTTTAAATTTATTTCTTCCAGTATTCCGTGCAAATGGTACTTGCGGGATAAAGGTGTAGTTGAGTTTATTATTCAACACACTGACCTATCTGGTGGAGATCCCTATGGTGCTGGTTTTGTTAAATTTTCAGTCTTGCCATTTCATGATACACCTACAAACACTGAAATATTTAATAAAGCTTATGTATTTCTAAGATATGATCCTTCGATTGTCACTAACACCACAGAAACTAAAATAACCTACCCCGCAATTGCTTCAGGTTATGTTTGGCATGATGACAATAATAATAGCTTACCAGATCCTGGTGAAAAACCATATAATGAAATAGTAGTTTATACTGATACTTCGCACTACTATTCTTCAACTATAGATGATGGAACTTATATACTTTATGCAAAAGATTTTAATGACACATTGAAAGTCGCAACCGAATCAAAATATTTGATCTCAAATCCTCCATATTATATAATGACACCTTCCGTAACTAACTATAATTTTGGAGTACATACTATTCCAGATATAAAGGATCTTTCAATTAATATTACTAACACAACAGTCTTTCGTCCTGGATTTGACAATTCATTTATAATTACTGTTAAAAATGTTGGAACAACTATTACTACAGGAAGTGTTAAAATGAATATGCCGTATGGACTTATAAATAACAATTCAATCCCAATTCCTAATATACAAGTTGGCGACACGCTTATATGGGACCTCCCACAACTTGATGTCGAAGAAAGTTTTGCTATTCAGGTAAACTTCACAACATCACTTGTTCTAAAAATAAATGAAGAGATAAATTTTTCCGCTTCGCTTTTAATGTCGAACGATAATGATATATCAAATAACTATGATGCACATAAAGTGAAGGTTGTTGGATCTTATGATCCAAATGATAAGTCAGTTGATCCGGGTCCATACTTAACTCCAACTGAATTGGAATCAGGACGTTCATTGATTTATACAATACGATTTGAAAATACAGGAAATTTTAAAGCAGATTTGATTTACATTTTAGATACTCTTGATGCTTCACTTGATGCAAGTACTTTGAAAATAATCTCATCCAGTCATCCTTTTAATTGGTTTCTAAAAGACAAAGGAGTCGTTGAATTTTATTTTCAAAATATAAATCTTCCGTTTGTTGAACCAGAAAGTCATGGGTTTGTTAAATTTTCAATATCACCATTTCTTAGCACAACCATTGGAACCGGGATACCTAATCGTGCTTTTATCTACTTTGATTTTAATCCTGCAATCATAACCAATACTGTAGAAACCAAAATCGGTTTTCCAGTAAATGTTTTTAAAGAAAATCCATTAGAATCTTTAATTCTGTATCCAAATCCAACAAATAAGAACTTACAATTTATTTGGACAAATGCACCACGGGGAGAGATAGAAATTCAACTTTACGATATGAAAGGAACTTTATGTTATCAAAAAATTATTTTACTATCTGATGACCATGGTAAAATCAACTTACCTAAATTAATTCCTGGTAATTATCAATTGATATTAGAAAATAATAAAAGAAAGTCAAGTGGAATGATTTCCATTCAATACTAAGCCAAATAATACAGATTTAAAAACTTCCCTTAATTTATGATCGAGAAACAAGCTTTAATACTTGCTATAAAAATTTAGTATGGTTAGCTATTTACATGGGAATGAATCATTCTTGAGAAAATCACTTCATAATTTATAATTCGTTAATCATCATTCGATATTCAATTTCATAGGAAGAAAGTATTCTTTATGAATGAAATAAATGAAGAATGAAAAATAATAAACAAGGAATAAAGAATTCAGAATTTAGAAATATAATATTTCGCTATTCTCAATTCCTTATTCTAAATTTTCATTTGAAATTTCAGTTAAGCTTTATTTCCTGGAGCACTTTACATATGATAGAAATAAAATATGAATAATGAATTAAGAAGTAAGAAGCAATTGAATCAATTACCCATGGCTACAGCAAAGAGAATAAAAAAGCCCTGTCACTTGCGTGCAGAATCCAGCATGGGTGTCTGTTAGGGTGTGGGAGTGAATCATTATAGAAATACTCAGTTCATGATTCATTATTCGTTAATCACTATTCGATATTCATTTTAATTTCTGTTAGTATTCCTTATGAATAATATGAATAATGAACACCCCCGCCTGCTTCGGGCAGGGATTAACGCCCGCCTGCCTGGACGGGCAGGAATGATGAATTAAGAAGTATTTTAACCAATTACTTTTGGATAAGCAAGGGAAATAAAAAAAGCCCTGTCACTTTCGTGCAGGGCTTTTAGAAAAAAAATGGCAGCGACCTACTCTCCCGAATTTGTGTTCAGTACCATCGGCGCAGAAGGGCTTAACTTCTCTGTTCGGAATGGGAAGAGGTGGAACCCCCTCGCTATAGCCACCTAATTCTTTTGAGCGCAATGCCCGTATTTCTTTAGGAGAACTACATAGATCATTCACAAGCAATAGAGAAAACATACTTTTAAAAAAAACATCACATTCATTAAAAGCAGTAATCCTATCAATGACCTCTGGCAATACATAGCCAGAGAAAATAAAAAAAAGGTTGGAAGAGAATAAGAACGAAAGATAAAAAAAAGGAAGTTTAGGGGTAATTAGTACTACTCAGCTGAACATATTACTATGATTTCACCTGTAGCCTATCAACGTAGTCGTCTACTACGACCCCATATAACACTCATCTTAAGGATAGCTTCGCGCTTAGATGCTTTCAGCGCTTATCTAGTCCGTACATAGCTACTCTGCGCTGCACCTGGCGGCACAACAGATACACTAGCGGTACGTCCGACTCGGTCCTCTCGTACTAGAGTCAGTTCCCTTCAATGTTATAACGCCCACCACAGATAGAGACCGAACTGTCTTGCGACGTTCTGAACCCAGT
>JBGAWX010000058.1:0-14248 GCA_044227375.1 Saprospiraceae bacterium | reverse complement strand
TGCCTGAGTATAAAATTTAACCATTATGGAAATTGAAATAAACAATATGAGTAAGAGGTCTGTCTAAACTACTTTGTTGAATGATTTAGGTCGTGTTTATTTCAAATCCGGATTATCTCATATCCGGTTTCAGAATGATGAAAAGTAATATCATAAGGCCATATCCTACAAGCGGTAACGCAGGAATCCATAATAAGATATTTGCAAGAAAAACTTTACCCATATGTTTTAGCCAGAAGGAAATGGCGATGATGAGTACCATAATGCCAATCGCTTTATACATCGATGGATTGTTAGTACCACTGATTCCTGATGCAATATCCGTAATCACAAAATACAATGCGATTGCCAGTGCTAATAGATCGATGCCTGCTCCTGCATAAAATATCCAAATTGCTTTCATGTGAGATTATGTTTTCAAAATTAATAAATTAATATTGAATGGCTCGTGTGTACCGCGTGGTATGAATAAATTATACCACACAAGCACCCACGGCACATAAAAGAATATTATCTTTTTTGGAATAAGCCTGAACTGTATTTTTGTTTTTTCTTGTCTCTTATCTGTAAGTAATAAGCACCTGCCGGTAAATTATCAATATCAAATTTAGTTACAGTATTTTCATTGATGAATATTTTCCGAGTCACAAATTCTTTTCCCATCACATCAAATACTGAAACATCATAGTAATCGGAATTTAAGTTTTGCAATGAAAAATAGATTTGGTGATCTGCAGGATTGGGATAAATTCCAATAGTGTGTATCGAGCCCGCATCATCAGTCTTTAAAATAATTTTAGCATCCGGTTTGAATTGAACAGTCAGTACAGTATTTAAACTGTCGACATTGACCAAAGCGATCAAACCTTTAGTTTCATCGGATACAAAGGCATAGCTGTATGTAGTATTGCTATCAAAAAGTCCCGGTGCAGCTCCGGAAACAAAAGATGTGACGTCAAGCCATCCAAGAAAAGGAAGTTTGGCTTCAATTTTAACCTGGTTTTCCATAGTTCTCTTCTCGCGTAAAACATTCCATGTTTTTGCCGGAAGTTTTAATGTACCCCAGGCATCTGTTAATTTATGGAATTTGGTATCGTAACTGATTCTAATTGAATCTATAGGAGGTAGACCATTTGTAATAGTATCCGGTAAAATGCTGGATGGAAATGTAATAGAATATGCAGAGCGGTAATTTAATGAATCTAAATAACGCTGCGGATATCTTTGCACAACGACGGCTTTTGGATATACATTCAATCCACCGATTCCGGGTAACGGACTTGGAATGCTGGAACCAGTTCCCAACAATTCAATTCGATTTGAAAACAGTCTGTAGTACAATTCACTTACACCTTGTTGTAACATGACATCAGCCGTAAGGAAGCTCTGTGCATTTGCTCCCAGGGATGGATGGCGATATACCTCAGAGCGTGCAGTCAGTGCGTTTAATTGACTGAAATCCCAATTTTGATTGGCTCCGGGAGCGGTAATGGCAACTCCTGTTGCAGAAGTATCCACAGCGTAATACAGGGAATCGCCCACAGCAGGAGACAACTTGCTGGTTAATATAATTTGACCAAATGTAAAAAGGTATGCCAATGAGAATAAAAGAGATAAATGAAATTTCATACTCGTTCAATTTTTAATGAAAAGATTGTAAAGATACAAAGCTGCTGTATTCGCCGCCTTTTTTTAACAGTTCTTCATGATTGCCTTGTTCGACGATTTGTCCATCGTGCAACACGATGATTTCATCTGCATGTTTGATGGTTGAAAGCCGGTGTGCAATGACTAATGCCGTGCGGCTTTCAAGAATTTCTGTCATGGCTTCCTGTATGATTTTTTCTGAATTGGAATCCAGGGCGGAAGTCGCTTCATCAAGAATCAGGATTTGCGGATCTCTGAGCAATGCTCTGGCAATGGTCAATCGTTGTCTCTGACCTCCACTGAGTTTTAAACCACGGTCCCCAATGTTGTAATTCAATCCATCTTCTTGTTCACCGACAAAGCCATCTGCATGTGCTGCGGTCAAACTTTCTTTTATTTTGGAATCGGAAATGTGTTCTTTACCAAACAGGATATTATTTCTGATGCTGTCATTAAAAAGAATGGCTTCCTGACTGACCATGCCCATCATGCTTCTTAAATCATTTAATTTAATATCGCGGATGTCAGTGCCATCTATGGTAATTCGCCCTTCACTCACGTCATAAAATCTTGCCAGTAAATCCACCAACGTTGTTTTGCCGGAACCCGAGGCACCCACAATCGCAAGAGTTCTTCCTTTGGGAATATTTAGATTGATGTTTCTGAGCACCGCATGCTCCTGGTTTGGATATTGAAATGAAACATTTTCAAAACGGATTTCTTTTTCAAAACCGGACTTTGCAATTGCTGAAGCCTGATCTTTAATTTGTTCAGTTGCATTCAGAACCTGTTGAATCCGGTCTGCAGCGGCAAGTCCCTTTTGAATGTTGAAGTAAGCTGAAGACAATGCTTTTGAAGGTTCTATCACATTAAAAAATGCATAGAGAAATGCAATGAATACGGAACCTTCGATTTGATTTTCAAAAACGAGTTTTGCACCAAACCACAATAAACAACAAACCACGGTAATGCCTAAAAATTCTGAAAGTGGTGAAGAAAGATCCCTTCTTCTGTGAATCCGGATCAGCATGTTCCGGTATGCATCCAATACCCAATTGAATCGTTCGCTTACATATTTTTCTGCAGAGAATGATTTAATCACGCGCAATCCGCCAAGACTCTCCTCCTGTATTGATATTAAATCTCCCATAAGATGCTGGGCATCTCCTGATTGTTTTTTCAATGTCCTCGATATGCCGCCGATCACCAAAGATGTAAACAACATGAGAATGAATACAAATGCCGTCAATGCAGGACTTGTGTACACCATAATGCTCACACTTCCTAAAATAAGCAACGGGTCCTTAACTAAGGTTTCCAAAGTCGATAGAATAGAAAATTCGACTTCCTGTACATCGGTGGTCATTCTTGAAATCAAATCCCCTTTGCGTTCTTCAGAAAAGTAGGAGAGCGGTAAGGCCATCCATTTATTAAATAATTTTTGACGCAATTGAGCTGAAACACCAACGCGGACAGGAGCCATGGTGTAAATGGCGAGATATCTGAAAAGATTTTTCAATAAAAAAATCATGCCCAGACCTCCGCAGATATACATCAATGCTTCCGTCTGATCATGTTGATTGATCCAATTTGCAAATTCAAATTTTATGCAGGCAACTGCATCTGATAAACTATGAATGTTTTGCGGTGCTTCCGCGACGGGCATTCTTTTTTGAAACAGCATTTCAAAAAGTGGAATGATCGCCGGAATGCTGAGTATCGTAAAAAAAGTGGATAATAAATAAAAGAAGAAATGTGCAATTACCCGGTATTTGTAATTGGCAACTAATCTGAGTAGATTTATAAATTCACGCAAGTGTATTTAATTAAAAATTAAAAATTACGCCCCAATGTATCGGGGTGCGAATTACGAATTGTTTTATTTTAAACAACCAACCACTTACAACTGCTTACTGCTAACTTATTTCTGCGGTTCCAGTTTGAAAGTATTCATAAATCCGGTATTAAAATTTCCAGAGCGAAAATCAGGATTGCGCATGAGTTGTTGATGAAACGGCAAAGTGGTTTTTATTCCTTCAATGATAAATTCATCAAGCGCTCTTTCCATTTTTGTGATGCACTCTTCACGCGTTTGTGCTTTGCAAATCAATTTGGCAATCATGGAATCATAATACGGTGGTACCGTATATCCTGAATACACATGAGTGTCTACACGCACCCCATGACCTTTGGATGTATGCAAAGAAGTAATCTTGCCCGGATTGGGTCTGAAATCCATATACGGATCTTCTGCATTGATGCGCACTTCAATGGCATGCATAACGGGAAAATAATTCTTTCCTGTAATTGGAATTCCTGCTGCAACTTTTATTTGTTCTTTTATTAAGTCATGATCAATGACTTCTTCAGTAACCGGATGCTCTACCTGAATCCGTGTATTCATTTCCATGAAATAAAAATTGCGGTATTTATCTACCAGGAATTCAACAGTACCTACTCCTTCGTAATCAATACACTTTCCTGCTTTGATTGCAGCTTCGCCCATTGCTTCCCGGAGTTCGGAAGTCATAAATGGGGAAGGACTTTCTTCAACCAGTTTTTGATGTCTTCGTTGTATGGAGCAATCGCGTTCAGATAAATGAGCAACACGTCCGTGTTGATCGCCAACAATTTGAAATTCAATATGCCTTGGTTCTTCAACATATTTTTCTACATAAATGCCGTCATTGGCGAATGCTGCTTTGGCTTCTTGTCTTGCATTGTCCCACATAGATTCAAACTCCGACTCGGAGCGCACAATGCGCATGCCGCGTCCACCGCCACCGGCAGTTGCTTTGAGGATTACCGGGTAACCAATATCTGCTGCAATTTTTTTGCCCTGTTTAAGATCTTTTAATAATCCGTCTGAGCCTGGTACTACAGGGACTCCTGCTTTGATCATCGTTTCTTTTGCCGTGATCTTGTCGCCCATTTTGCGGATTTGATCCGGTGTCGGACCGATGAATTTAATTCCATATTGATGGCAGATTTCCGCGAATTCAGCATTCTCTGCAAGAAATCCGTAACCCGGATGAATTGCATCTGCATTGGTGATTTCCACCGCAGCCATGATTTTGGGAATGTTCAGGTAGCTTTGAGAAGATGCGGGAGGGCCGATGCAAACGGCTTCATCAGCGAAACGGACATGCAAGCTTTCACGATCAGCAGTAGAATAAATGGCTACTGTTTTGATGCCCATTTCACGGGCTGTACGAATGATTCGCAGCGCGATTTCTCCGCGATTTGCAATCAGAATTTTGTTGAACATGAAAGATTCGGCTTAGGGTTCGACTAAAAATAAAACCTGATCGTATTCAACAGGCGATGCATCTTCCACCAAAACTTTCACAATGGTTCCTTTTACTTCACTTTCGATTTCATTGAAGAGTTTCATGGCTTCAATAATGCATACGGTTGTGCCTAAATCTACAGTATCACCGATTTTTACAAACTGTGGTTTATCAGGTCCTGAGGCACGATAGAATGTGCCTACCATTGGAGATTTTATTTCAAGTAATTTTTTGCCGCTCTCTGTACCTGCTTCTGGTTTTTTCGTAGTAGGTTCTTCTTGACCGCCACTTAATTTTGGAATGGCAGGGCTTGTTGGAATAGCATGGGTCGCTGGGATTACAGGAGCAATTACCGGCGCGATTGCAGTCGGAGCTTGTACTGATTTACCCGTTTTGATGGATATTTCGAAGTCAGCTTCTTTCATTTTGAATTCAGCTAGATCGGACTTGCTGACGATGCGGATGAGTTCCTGAATTTCCTTAAAGTTCATTGTTCTATTGTTTTACGCGTTCGAGATACTCTCTGGTCCTTGTATCCACTTTAATTTTATCTCCTTCTTCAATAAAAAGAGGCGCCTTAATTTGAGCACCGGATTCAAGGGTCACTAGTTTTTGGGCATTTGTTGCTGTATTTCCGCGGACTCCCGGTTCTGTATGCGTGACTTCCATGATCACATGTGGTGGAAGGTCTACTGTAAGGGGAATTTCTTTTTCTGCATGGTATAGAACTTCAACTTCCATTCCATCTTTTAAGAACTCTCCATTTTCAATCAGTTTTTCATCAATGGCTCCCTGGTCAAAAGTCTCTGAATTCATAAAATGAAATCCCGAGTCATCTTTATAGAGATATTGCATTTTTCTCCTTTCAACCCTTACATCATCGAGTGTATGACCGGCAACAAAGGTGTTTTCAACAACTTTTCCGGAGGTCATACTTTTTAGTTTAGTGCGGACAAAGGCGTTTCCTTTACCCGGTTTAACATGCTGAAATTCAACAACCACGTAAATATCGTTATTATAATTAATACACAATCCATTTCTAATGTCAGAAGTCGTTACCATATCATTTATTTGAAAACAGGCGCAAATATAAACTAATAGGCAATAGTCAAGATGCAAGAGGCAATGTGAATAATCGGTCTTGAAAAAATAAATAGCCCTAATAATATTAATTTATACGCGTCCAACCACCTTGATTTATCACTTTTGAGTTTCCTTATGCCCTTTATTTGTCCTTGTGTCTTTTGCCCAATGTGCTTTGCTCCCGATAACAACCGGGATTGTCAATTTCTTCTACCTCGGGACTAAATTAAACTCGACTCTTCGGTTTAAAAATCTGCCGGTTTCATTGTCATTGCTGGAAATTGGTTTTGTTGGACCGAACCCGGAATAACTCAGCCTGGACACCGGAATGCCCTGAGAAATCAGGTATTCATAACACACTTTGGCTCGTCGTTCGGATAGATCCATATTGAATTTGACGGATCCTGAATTATCGGTATGTCCGCTAATGGTGAGATTGTAATCAGGATATTTTCTCATAATCTTAGCTACTTTATCCAGAATGTTGAAAGATTCAGACTTTAAAGTAGCTCGTCCGAGATCAAACTGGACGGCACGCATTGCAAAATCGAGGGTTTCCCTATCTGCTTTTTCGATGACAGGGCAACCTTTGTTACTTACCGGTCCCGGGGTAGTTGGACAATTATCCACTTTATCCATAACCCCATCCCCATCGGTATCCGGGCAGCCATTCAATGACGAAAGTCCTGCTGTGAATGGACATTCATCTTTATCGTCTGTGATGCCGTCGTGATCGCTATCCTTTTTTGTTTCTTCCGGGCAACCGGAATTTGATTTTAACCCGGCCACATTGGGACATTTATCATCCATGTCGGATACACCGTCACCGTCTGAATCCGGACATCCGTTCATTTCTTTAGGACCCGACTTATCCGGGCATTGATCTTCCTTATCCGGAATTCCATCTCCATCAGCATCCGCATCGGGGCATCCCTTGTTAGCTACAGTGCCTTTTATATTCGGACATTCGTCTTCCTGATCAGAGACACCGTCTTCATCTGTGTCCGGACATCCGTTAAATTCTTTTTTTCCTTTGACTTCCGGGCATTTGTCATTCGGATCATCAATATCATCTCCATCTGTATCCGGACAGCCCATAAATTTCTGAAGTCCGGCGATATTTGGACAAAGATCCAGTTCGTCTATAATGCCATCCTTATCAGAGTCGGGTTTATTCATCATGGTATCCTGTTTCATCTTTTTGCTTCCAAAGAGATACACAAAACCAAAACTGTGTTGGAGATGATCTTCCCAATTGGCTATGTTTAATCTGAAGTCTGATTGCCAGTGAAGATATACTTGAGGATGAATCATAAACTGAATCCCCAATCCGAGCGGAATCTGAAGAGCCAGATCACCACCTTTTGGAATAATGGCCTGTACTCCGGTGGTTAAGAAAGGATTTGCCCATCGGTTGGTTTTGAATACATGCAATTGGGCCTGGGCTCCAAACGTGTAAAATGCAGTTTTCAAATTCACATCGCTGCTGTCCCTGAAAATGCCCGCGCCAAAAGGAAAGACCAGGGATAAATTATTTGATAAATTTCTAACATAAGCGATCTCGAAACCATTCTGAAAGTCTATGATCGCCGCTGCATCTTTATTGCGCAAGGTATTGTAATCGTATAATGGTTTTCTCACCAGAAGTCCCTGCTTGTATTCAGAATACTGCGCTTGAAGCCCTGCAATGTTGAAGAAAAATAACAAAATGATTGCAACACTAAGATGTTTCATATCAACTAGATTAATTATGCAAATGTAAATGAAATTCCGCTAAATGGAGTTTGATAAAGGGTTTCATGTCCAGCCAGTTGTGATGTATTTAGCTTGCTTTAATGGGTTCAAAGAACCCCGTTGATGTATTTTTTATCACCCGGTTCCATGCAAAGCATCTGCCGTTCATCGCTATATAAACCCCGGGTTCCAGAATTTGGACAAAGGCCAAAGCGCTTCCTAAATTGAAGAAACCATCAGATGAATTGCCAAATGCATACGGGATCATTGCTCCAGTGATGACTATGGTTTTA
The DNA here is from genome assembly GCA_044227375.1 of Saprospiraceae bacterium. Classification (GTDB taxonomy): domain Bacteria; phylum Bacteroidota; class Bacteroidia; order Chitinophagales; family Saprospiraceae; genus Vicinibacter. The sequence goes on along the minus strand of JBGAWX010000058.1, from coordinate 6,201 downwards.
TCCATGATTCCAACCCCTGCCAGGGCTTTGGCTGTAAGGTTCATAGTATCTGTACCGTGGGTAATTAGAATATGCTTAGAGCTGCTTTTTTTGCAATTGTGAATGATTATTTCCCGGTCTTCATCCGTCATTTCAAGGCTGTCCACCATCATCAAGGTTTTGATATCGATGTCCAGGGTACACCGACCCCGTTCCATCATTTCATTCAAATGGGTATCCTTGAAATACAATTGACCGGTTACAAAATTGTATTCCTTATCAAAAGTGCCTCCGGTCACGAAAACCTGGATAAATGGTGGATTTAAAATCATGCTGTGATTTGCACAAATACATCAAAAATGAGGCCAATTGAGGCTTTTCACAGTTGTCTGACTGCTGAATTTTGAATGTAAAAGTACATTATATAAAAGGCTGAAGAATATTGAGTTACCATAAACCATGCAGCTTCTTTACACCGCAAAATGGGTTTCTTATCAAAAAATCCGTACTGGGATGGCTTAAAAATAAATACCGAAGTTACAGATCAACTGCCTTTCGTCTTGAGCTTCAAGCAAAGGCTGGCCTTAAAGTGGCATATTTTTTGATTCTCTTAATGGAAGCTTACTACACAACTGTAAGTGACTGACTATGCATTTAACCCGGCTTCTGTTTTTCCTGGTTTTAATAAGCTTACTTCTTTCCCCGGAAAGAAACTTATCTGCTCAATGTGCAAACGGAACGATTGCCTTGACAGGGTTCACATCTGATGGTGGATCAGGTACATATTCTGACCCGGCTACAGGAAACATAGAAATCAATTATTGCTTTAACCTGACGTTTTTTACAGAACTGAATACGAACTGGATTCATGGAGTTTTTATTAGTTGGGAAGATCTTCCACAAGGAGCCATAATGTATGAAGGTCCAACAGGATCACAACCTACCCAGCATGGAAACCGGTTTTGGATTTTTGTAGATTCGCTTCAAGCGAAAAACCTAAGTTTACCAGGGCCTGGCTTTTATGTTGATGAAGGGGATCTAAATCCATGGAATAATTATGGGGACAATGGTATGGGAACTCCAAAAGCTGTTTTTCCCGATTTAGCTTCATTTTGCTTTAAAATGAAAATAAGTTGCGGCAATTCACTTCCAACAGCATTTGTTCCTAAAGTGACCGTAACCGGAGATGGCACAACAGGTGCATGGTCTAATCCAGCCTGTTCGGGGGATGTGATTCGGTCATTGAATGACGGGCCAAATGGAAATGGAGCACTCGTCGTTTGCGGCATCGTGTTGCCTGTGAAATTGCTCGAATTTACAGGGGAATCCACTAAGCAAGGCAACTTGTTGAAGTGGACTGCGGTAGCGGATAATTTGTTTTCACATTTTGAATTGGAAGTAAACAGGGATAATGACAACAACTTTCATCCACTGCAACATATTGATGTAAAAGGACATGCCGGCAACGAAATTCATGATTACAGTTTTGTCGATGTAAATCCTTCTTCACAGAACTTATACCGGTTGAAACTGGTAGAGAAAGATGGATCGTTTGTATATTCCAAAATCATTTCGATAAAACAACGGAATGCGATCAATAGTACCAATTCCTTTTCTATTTCTCCAAACCCTGCAAGTGAATTTATCATCATTCACAACGAAACCGATTACAATTTTGGAGAAATTGAAATCAACATCTTTGATCTGTTTGGAAAGCTCATAAGGAAAGCATATTTCTTTTCTGACAAATCGGAAAAGGATTTCTTTTTTGATACTTCCAATTATGCGAAAGGAATGTATTACGTAGAAGTTACCGCTGGAAGCCAATCGATTGAAAAATTGAATTTCCTTAAACATTAGGGAGGTTTAAAATTCGCTTAAAAGAAAGGGATTCATAGAAATCCTAAACATAAAAACTAATCAAGCTTCATACTTAAAATTTAATCCCAAAAACAGAATGAGCCGGTATCCCAAAAGATGCCGGCTTTTCTATTTTAATGATTTACCATTCACATTGCTGGTCTGAATGAATTGCCAACTTCTAAAATCAGCTTTTCTTCCAGGACGTACAGGAATATTGAATGATGAAATTTACTTCAATAACATGTTTAACTCATTACTTGCTCAAACCACTTTGTCCGCACAATACGATGAAGCAAATGCATCCGGTTTTGCTTTGAAGATAAAGCCCATGGATAAAATATATCCCATGGCTTCTTTTAATGCGGTATTTGATTTAAAACTGGGATCCGTGTTGATGTCTGCATGAACTTCGAGATCGAGATCATATTTTTCAAGAATGTCACATAGCTGATATGCAATTTCTATGGACTTTGCCACTTCCGTGATCATTCTTTCTTTTAGTTTCATTTCAGTAGGACTTGAGCTCTGGTGAATGAACATAAAGCCACCGCGTCCTTCGCGAAGAAAAACGATGACCGTGGCGAAATCGACGTGATCACCGCGAGTCTGGCTATCCGTACCAATGCATAGTTTCAACTTATATCCTGCTTCCTGCTCGCGAATGATGGTGCGTTCAACCGCATTGACGAGAGGCTCCGTGATGAGTTCTCCATTTAATCTTCTCCAGCTCATGAGACTTGGTTTTAGAATATAAAAATACAAAAATCCGGGGGAATTGTCTAAAGACTGTAAGTTAAGTGAGGAAGAGGGCAACAAAAGAAAATGCTAAACAGATTAACCAGGGAAAATGACTATGGTATTTACTGGAATAGGTGCATGAGCATTCAATGAAATCAATCAATGTAATTTGTGGTCTCAAGCGCCCAGCCTTTTCCGTCCATTTCCTAAAAAATGCAGACCTTTGAGAAAATTGTCAAACACTTTTTCATTTTTGCCGTTATTTATCTTTCTCAACAAAACAGCATGCTTTAATGATTATTCATACATTCTACTTTACAACTACATCATCCCTCTGCAGCGGGCTATTATTTTAAAATAGGACTACAGCATTATTCCCATTGATCATCACAACTATTCATCCATCCATTCCATGAAATTCAACACCATCAAATTCTGTTTATTCATTTATGTATTTTTCATGAGTGCTTCCTGTAAGAATACAAACAATTCGAAAGAACAGGGAAATGCAAACCATCTAATACACGAGACTTCTGCGTATTTGTTGGAGCACGCACACAATCCGGTGGACTGGTATCCCTGGGGAGATGAAGCCCTGAATAAAGCAAAAAATGAATCCAAACTCCTAATCATCAGCATCGGATACTCATCCTGTCATTGGTGCCATGTCATGGAGCGCGAGTCGTTTTCAGATACTGCAGTAAGCAGATTGATGAATAAATATTTTATTTCCATTAAAGTGGATCGTGAAGAAAGACCGGACATTGATAATGTTTACATGACGGCTTGCCAGATATCTAATGTAAACGGCTCCTGCGGGTGGCCCCTCAATGCCATTACATTGCCTGATGGCAAACCGGTTTGGGTAGGAAGCTATTTGTCCCGAAACGATTGGATGAAGTTGCTGAATCAGGTGAATGAACTTTATCATGAAGATCAAAATGAATTACAGAAGATGGCCTACCAGATTGCGAATCATCTTCAAACCGATCATCGATTTAGTCTTTCATCAGACCAGGTATCATTTCAAGTAAAAACGCTTCAGGCTCTGCATAAAAACTTCAGTGCTAATCTCGACTATGCATTGGGAGGACGGGCAGGACAGTTGAAATTTCCAATGCCAACATTGATTCAATATGCAATGGAATACAGCAACTTTTCTTCAGACCCAAAATTAGAAGGTTGGATAAAAACGAGTTTGGATGAAATGATGAATGGGGGCATTTACGATCAGTTGAGTGGAGGGTTTGCAAGATATTCTACAGATCCTCAATGGAGAGTTCCTCATTTTGAAAAAATGCTTTATGATAATGCACAGTTGATTGGTGTTTATGCGAATGCATATAAACGGAACAAATCACAAGCGTATAAAAAATTATTGGAGCAAACAGTATCCTTCATGCAAACGGATTTTTCAAACGAGCAGGGGTGTTATTTTTCATCGTTTGATGCGGACTCAGAAGGTGAGGAGGGAAAATATTATGTATGGACACAGCAGGAAGTAAAACAAATCCTAGCAGATGAGAAGGCATTCGCTATCATTTCAGAATTATACAACATTACTCCATCTGGCAATTGGGAACATGGCAGAAATGTTTTAAGTGTTGAGAATTCATTAATGACATTGTCCAAGAAATTTGGAATTGGTGAAACGGAATTGCAAACGATAATTAAAAATTCAAATGATAAATTGTTGCAAGCCAGGAAAACCAGAATTGCACCTAGACGTGATGGAAAAATTATCAGCTCCTGGAATGCGATGATGGTTTCAGGGCTTACAGATGCCTATGCTGCGCTTGGTGATGATAAAATTTTACAACAGGCACTCAAGACCGGAAATTTTTTAAAAAATGAAATGCTTACTGCGGATCACAGGATGTATCGCACTTACAAAGCGGGAAAGAAAGGAGAATTTGCCTTCTTAGATGATTATGCATTCACCATACAGTGTTTTATCAAATTGTACGAAGTAACGTTTGATGAAAGTTGGTTGCTCACAGCGAAGTCATTAAGCGATTATGTCATTAAAAATTTCTCCGATGAGGAAAATGTATATTTTTATTATAATTCTTCACTGGATCCTGCATTGATCGCTAGAAAAAAAGAAATCGATGACCAGGTGATCCCCGCATCCAATTCAGTGATGTGCGATGTGCTTCATAAATTGGGTTTGTATTTATACAATACGGAATACATTGAGCGAAGTCAGAATATGCTTTTGGATGTCATCGCAAATCCGGCAAATGCATATCCGGTATTTCATTCGAACTGGATGAGAATTTATATTGAGTTTTTGAAACCCTTGTATGAAGTCGCTATTGTCGGACCTGAATACAAAACTTTGCAGAAAGAATTGTTGTCGAAGTATCTTCCTCAATCCATATTATTGGGCGGTGCACAAGAAGGCTCTTTGGAATTACTTAAGGAAAAGTTGCAGGAAGGGCAGACCTACATTTATGTTTGCAGAAATAAAGTATGCAAATTGCCGGTAAAGGAAGTTGCAAAAGCCATTGAATTAATGAAATGAAAAAATATATGGAATTGCTTACAGCAGATAGAAATTATTCTTCTCTTCAGTCCATCCGGCACATGGATGTCATTAATCGTTCATAAATCGTCGCGTTTCTATTTATACTGAAATTTTTGAAAACTGTCATTTATCCATTTAGTCTGTTCCTTGCTGCAATCCGCTTTGTCGTGTTGATTGGCAGTATGGCATTAATTGTTGGGATTGGATGGGTCTTGGTCAAATTGAAATTAGCCGATCAACGTCTTGCTTTCAGAATCAGAACAGGGTGGTGCAAACTGGCATTAAAAATTCTGGGCATTCGATTACACAGTTCTGGAAAAATTGATCTGACTGAGGGAACACTGTATGTGGGAAATCACAGATCTTTAATTGATCCAATCGTTGCGTTTTGTTTTATTGACCACGGATATGCAGTAAGTAAAATTGAAGTGTCAACGTATCCATTGGTTCATACAGGGGCAATGCTTTCCGGTGTTATTTATGTGGAGCGAAGTAATTCACAGAGTAGGAGCAATACCAAAGAAGTCATTGAACAATCCTTAAAAGAAAATAAATCCATACTCATTTTTCCGGAAGGAACAACAGGAACTGAAAACGGTACATTGCCTTTTAAGAAAGGATCTTTTGAAGCCGCAGCTTCAACCCATCGTCCAGTTGTTGCATTTGCTATTGAAATGGGAAATCCCAAACGTGATTTTTGGTATAAGAATGGTCTGTTGAGTCAGTATTTCATTACGTATTCCAAATGGCGTACTGATGTCTATTTGCATTTCTTTGAACCCATACTTGGGAATTCAGGGGAAACATTGAGCCTGCAGTGTCAGCAAATGATTAATGCGAAGTTGTCGGAATTTCAAAAGAATTGGGAGGAATGAGGATTAAAGGCAAAAGGTTAATTGTTAATTGTTAATGGTTATTGGTTTTAGTTGGAGTTTTTAATAAATTAAAAAATAATGTGAACTCAAATATTGAAATCTGAATTTTCCTACAGCCTACAGCCTACATTCTAATCCTATTCCTTCTTGAAATCAAGCGACACAGAATTCACGCAATGTCGCACATTCTTTGGGGTAAATTTTTCTCCCTTAAAG
>JBGAWX010000057.1:14305-14560 GCA_044227375.1 Saprospiraceae bacterium | reverse complement strand
GGTTTTACAATACCCGCAAGCACGTCAAAAAAATGATGCACCATCATCGGATCATTAGCAAGAATGGCCACTTTATCTCCTTTGTTCAATGTAAATGAAATATCGCCAAACAATAATTGATCTTTGGAACTTGCCGTGAGATGTTCCACTTTCAAAATCTGATCGCCTACTTCGCGCTCTGCTTTAAAAATAATTCCGGGATACTTTCTTGATGATGGTTGAATCTCTTCAACATTTAATTTCTCAAGGGCCTTT
>JBGAWX010000057.1:5098-14295 GCA_044227375.1 Saprospiraceae bacterium | reverse complement strand
TTTTTGATGCATTGGCAGAAAATCGCGCAATGAATTCCAGCAACTCGGCGCGACGATCTTCTACTTTTTTATTTTTATCTGCTAGTTGCCTTGCAGCAAGTTGACTGGCTTCATACCAGAAACTGTAATTTCCGGTGTACACTCTGATCTTTTGACGATCCACATCAGCAACATGGGTACATACTGAATCGAGAAAGTGCCTGTCGTGACTGACTACAATGACAATATTTTCATAATCTGCAAGAAAATTTTCCAACCAATTTACGGTTTGCACATCCAATCCATTTGTAGGCTCATCCAACAACAGGATATCAGGGTTGCCAAATAATGCTTGTGCAAGAAGCACACGCACTTTGACATTTGAAGGCACATCACTCATGGCGATGTTGTGAATCTCATCATTCACACCCAATGAATTTAATAAGGCCCCGGCTTCGCTTTCCGCCATGTATCCGCCAATCTCTCCAAACTCTTCTTCAAGTTGTGCTGCAAGGTTTCCATCTTTTTCACTGAAGTCTGCTTTGGCATACAGAGCCTCACGATCCTGGATTAATTTCCACAATCTCTTATGACCCATTAATACCGTATTTAAAACCGTATGATTGTCAAATTCGAATTGATTTTGTTTTAGTACCGCCAATCGCTCTCCCGGAGTAATTTCTACACTACCCTTATTTGGGAAAATTTCTCCACTCAATATTTTAAGAAACGTACTTTTACCGGCGCCATTAGCCCCAATGATTCCATAACAATTTCCCTTAGTAAACTCAATATTCACTGAATCAAACAATACCCTTTTGCCATAGGCCAGACTGATATTAACCGCGCTAATCATCTACTTATATTTTTTGAGGCGGCAAAAATACGAAATAAAGGGGTTTAGGGGCTCAGGAAATTAGGGGTTTATGGAATAAAAGAAGTTAAACCACAAAGTTATCAAACAAAAAAAGGATTTTATAAAACCTGTATCAAATTCTACCTCTAACTTCAATATTCCCTTTCTACCCTTCTACCTTTCTGCCCTATTCCCCTAAACCCCTAATACCCTTTTTCCAATACTACCTTTGTCATACTGAATTTGCTTATTTTTGAATTCAAAATAAAAAATTGATATGAAAACACAATCCATTTTAATTTGCTTAACGACGCTGTTGATTTCTTCAATAGCATTTTCACAGGACAATCGTCTAAAAGCATACAACAATTTCGATTTTGTTCCCGGCGAAATCATTTTATTTGAAGATGATTTTAATGACAGTCCGGATGGTGAATTTCCACCTCGCTGGGATTTGATAAGTGGACAAGCTGTTGTAAATCTGCGCGAAAACAAAAAAGCATTTCTGATTACTGAAGGAAGTTATGGTTTAGTTGCACCAATAATGAAAACGGAAAACTACTTAACTGATCCATTTACTTTTGAATTTGATTTTTATCAATCAGAAGGTGCTTATGAACCCATTCTCTTATTCAAAGAAGGCGACAATTTTGATAATGGCCGTGGCATTTCGTTTGGACATGAAGTGAAGACAGCTTATTTTCAAAATGATCTTTCCGGCACATATCCTGAAGGTGATGAATCGGAATTTAAAAACAAATGGCATCACGGTGCATTGGTTTATAAAAACGGACAGATTAAAGTCTATGTTGATCAATACCGCGTGTTGGTCGTGCCCAGGTGTGCATTTGTTCCACAGGAAATTCGCATAGGTGGCATTGGATCTTTGGAAAATCCGCTGATGTTTACCAATGTGAAATTGGCATCAGGCGGCGGCATGAACATGCTGAATAAAATATTGACCGACGGCAGATTTGTTTCTCATGCCATAAAATTTGATGTCAATAAATCCGACATTAAAAGTGAGAGCATGGGTTTTCTAAATGAACTGGTGAAATGGCTCAAAGAAAATCCCGCAATCAAATTGGAAATCGGAGGCCATACTGATAGTGATGGAGATGATGCATCCAATCTCAAACTTTCTCAAATCCGCGCAGATGCTGTCAAAACACAACTCACCTCAATGGGAATTGATGCATCAAGACTGACGGCTAAAGGGTATGGTGAATCAAAACCATTATCTGATAATGCAACCGTTGAAGGCAAAGCGAATAACCGCAGAGTGGAGTTTACGAAGATGTGAAAAAATCGACAATAGACGATAGGAAATAAGCAATAGATGACTGAACGATTCCCACAAAGTGGGATAAAGCACGACAGTGCTTTAAGTGAAGGAACCGCGAAAGCGGCTAGAAGAGTTAAGTAGCAATAAGCAAGTGGCAAAAGGCAAACAGCAAGTGAAAATAGACAATATTATAATTAAGATATTTATTGCAAAAAAAAATCCCGCATGAGGAGCGGGACTTTTTCATAATTAATTGAAAGGGTAGAATTCGAAATTACACTCAGGCTACTTTAATCTCCTTGACAGCTTTGGTGAGTGTTGCCATTTTTTTCGGCATGGTCAATAACAAAATGCCGTTTTCGTATTTGGCATCAATTTTATCTGACATACAGTTTTCAGGAAGTTTGAAAGAACGGCTAAAACTGCTGAATGAAAATTCTTTACGGGTAAAGCTTTCTTTTTCTTCTTTCATTTCTTCTTTCTTTTCAGCACTGATGGTCAGAATGTCGTTTTCTACGGCTACTTTAAAGTCTTTCTTTTCAAGACCCGGCGCAGCGAGCATAAATTTGAAATCCTTTTCATTCTCGATAATGTTGACTGAAGGAACTTGCATAGCGAAATCCATATCAAATAAATCGCTATTGAAGTCCCAGACTCGTGGACTGAAGAAGTTGTTGTCTCCGAAAAACTTATTGGTGAAATTCGGAAACATATTTCTTCTCATTGTTAAGGCTGACATATCTTTAAATTTTATAGGTTAATAATATTTTTTACACTGCAAATATTAATTCGATATCAAATCAAAGTGTATGATAATGATCAATTGACGGACTGATTGTCGTCGCTAAATTTAAAGTTAGAATGCATTAAATTTTTTCCCTGATTTTGAATTAAGTTGACCAGCATAGTTTAAGCCAATGCTTTATGAATTGTATTTATTTATTGATCAATCATAGGTTTGGATGTGCGAAATGCCGGTATAATGGATTTCGAATTGCAAAGTGATGATACGTCCTGCTATCTTAAAAATACACCATGGCCACACTTCCGAATAGCGCTTTTATTAACATCAGTCCGTCGATGAGTATTAAATAATAAAGTATGGATTTGGGTTTGTGCAGGGAGTATGCAACATAAATTAATAATAAGAAAGGAATTGTATTGAGAAGGATCTTGACCGGATGGAAATGGTGCATCAAACCATAAAGAACAAAGGATCCCCATCCTATAAAACTAAGCGGAATAACAAAGGAGAAAATGGTCCTTCTCAAGCCCGCCTTTACGACAAAGGTTTTAAGTTGTTGATTGCCGTCGGCGGCATAATCTTTAATATCAAATAAAACACAAAGCATGGTGATGAACATCAGGTTTTTAATAAAAAGTAGAACTCCAATCTGAGTAAATTCATAGTGGCTATTGTGTGAAATCTGATAGAATAATACCGGGTAGACAGTGACCAGGCCGGCCCAAACCAGGCCGATTACAAAAGGTTTTAACCAGCCTATATTGCGCAGACTGAAGATCTTTAGCGTTTTATTATCTATTCCATAATAAAGCAGAGCCACTGATGGGAAAAATAGTCCAAGTATCCATTCGGAAAAGTTGAGATGCGAGATGGCTTGTTTATATTGGATTGCTAAGTATATCATGAATCCCGTACTGATCAAGATATAAATCATCTGGCTCGATTTAATAAACAATTGATTGGCTGCATACCAAAGCGATCTTGGATTGGAGTCTACAACGTTGTTTTCGGAGAGATAAGCCTTGGTATAATAGATTATGGTAACCAAGAAAATTGTTGAGTAATACAGTGGGGAGTTTAAAGGGAAGCGTTGTTGAAGTCCGGCTTCAATAGATAAGGCAACTGCACAGATTCCATAAAAGTAATTGCCGAAAAAAATAAAATGAATGATGGAATTCCAGGATTTTTTGTGACTGCTGTTGTAATTATTTGTCATGGGTTCTGATCAAAAATACAACAATGCGGGATTTTATGAACTTTTGACTCGTGGGGCTGGCTTCCATTTCGAATTGGGAAATTGATTGATGCCTGGTTTTAGTTTAATTACAAGGTAATGGGTTCAATTTATTTTATTATACAAGTACTTTGGCTTGAAAAATGGCACAAACTTTCTTGAGGTTTACCATTTAGGTTGAATTACATACAAGGCAGTTCCATCCGGATCATTGAAATGTAAAAACAATCCTCCTTCTTCTTCCCTTTTATGATATTTAATATTCAAAGTTTTCAGCTGCAATTCCGCTTCTTGGAAATTATCGGTGCGTAAACCAATCGAGACATTACCTGAATTTCCAAAGTGAGGATTATTAGCGTTTGGATGCAGACCAATTGTGATATCCGGAGCGGTTATTTGAGCATAATGGTCGCCCCAACGCTTAGCCAAAGTGAATCCGAGAGATGTATAGAAAGCAATCGAATGATCCATATTGCTTACCATAATGGTGAGATTGGTATTTTTAATGAACATATTGAGTTAAATTAATAATGAGGATTGATACCTATCTGTCCAACTTGCATGACTATTGAATAAGAAAATAGTATTCAAAATTATAGTTTTTAATGTGAAAATAATATTGCTTTTTAAAAATAACTCGAGAGTCCAAAGCTCCATCCGCCCGTTTTTGATGCAGGATTATTAAGGAGATCAGTTTGTTGCTGGTGCCGATAGTTCAATCTCAATACAGTTTGTTGTGTAGGTCGGAAGCTGATGGCTGGTGTGATGCTCCAGATATGCTCACCAATATTTTCATTGGTTTCTGTAAATTTACCAAGGTTCCAATCTGCATATTCCATTCGTACTGCAACATTCAATTCGGATTCAGCCCATCCCAGAATGCTTCTCCTAAAAACGGGTTGAACAATATCGATAAATCCTCCATGTTGTTTATTGCCGAATTGCTGAGTATAATGTTCCGGAACATCCACGTGAATGTAAACCCATTCAGAAGTGATTGATGTTTTTATAATTGGAATCCTGGTGCTGAAATCCAATGCAAAAACATTACATCTTCTCTTTTTATCCAACTGCAACCCATCTTCCTGATACTTGTTGTAAATGCCACCCATATAGGAAAGTCCAAGTTCTCCGATCCGATGATGGCGAATGGCTAATTTTCCTGTGAACAAGATGTTTCCTTCTTCAAACCGGCTGGCATTATCCTTTGCTGCGGGTAAGAATGTTTTGTTCATTTTGTTTTCTATGATGGACTGGTCAAAGCCTCCGGATAAGTAAGCTTCGTATCCAAACATCCATTTGCTGGTAAAATGCTTGCCGAAAACTCCAAATCCCGCATTGCTCCAGGTTGCAGGCAACAACTGAGTGGCAGCGATAGGTCGTTCCGTAAATTCCCATTTGGGTCCATCATGATTTTGATTGAACGCACCAATCGGATTCATAATGATGCCTGCACGTGCATTCATCAAAGGATGAAATTCAACATCCACGGCAGCGAATTCGATTCCAATTTCTTTTCCACCTTCTTCAATTTCCAATTCACTTAAGAATTTTATTCGATCGCTAATTGAGGAAGCAATAAATAAGGTCATTCGTCTCATTTGAAATTGATGACCTTCCGAAATGCCGTCTGTACCTATGTGTTGCCAATTCACTTCGGTATATCCTCCCAGTGAAACTGGGAATTTATCAAATGAAATGAATGGTCGATTATATACTGCATCCATGTTCATGTTGATTTGAAAAGTATCACTTGACTGCGATCTCAGGAGGCTACTGTCTATTTGTGTTGTGCCTGTTGAATAAAAGAAAATGAAGACACACAGAGATATTTTTGCAATGCTGTTCATTTTAAAGAAATTTTTAGATGATCATTTTGGAGACTCACTGTTAAACTCCGTAGATTTTTTTCAGCCGGTCCATGGGTTACTTTTCCTGTATTGGTAAATTCGCTTCCATGTGCAGGGCATTGCAGTTTATTTCCAAATGCCTGGAGTTCGGCTCCTTTATGAGTGCATTGCATCAGCAGAGCAGAATAATTATTCTGATCTAACTCATATACACAAATGGGAAATTTAAGTTTTTGATTTCTTACAATGACATAGTTGTTTTCGGAAGAAGATTTTGATTTAAAATATTTTAGAGAAATGACAAGTTGATCTCCTTCAATGTTACCGCTGATTATTTTTGATGGGTTGCATGATTGCAGGACACCGGATAACAATCCACCACTGATACACGCAAGTCCGCAGGTTTTGATAAATTCTTTGCGTTTCATGATTATAGCGATTTTAAAAATTGAATTAAGGCGTTTTGTTCGTCATGGTCAAGCTTTGTGAAATTGGATTTGCTGGCAGAAGCTTCACCACCATGCAGGTGAATTGCTTCTTCAATACTTTTTGCTCTTCCATCGTGCATCAAAAAATAGTTACCACCTTGTGAATTTGGAGAAATTCCTAATCCCCAGAGTGGGGGAGTTCTCCATTCATAAGTTTCTGCAGAACCTTCAGTGTAACCATCATCAAGGGCGTTTCCCATGTCATGCAATAATAAATCCGTATAGGGATGAAATGGCTTGTTTGATAAGGCTTCAATTGGTGAATATCCTGTGTTCAATGTTTGTTTATGGCATTTTTCGCAACCTATTTGAATGAATAAAGATTTGCCTTGGATAACTCTTGGGTCCTCTTGCATTCTCGGAATGGGTGCTTTCAAAGTTTGTAAATAAAACACAACGTTATGAATGGTTTGATTATCTACTTCTGGATCTAAATCGAGTCCGGAATATGGATCCTTAGGTTTAAATGTAGAAGTAATTCCTATATCCTGATTGTAAGCATTCACGGTTTGTTCCAATAAATTATAGGCCGATGCTTTTTTACCAAATCGATGAATGTATTTATTGCCGTTGGGCAGCGCATTTTGAAATGGATGAACAAATGATGGAACTTCAATCCAGTTTGGAACACCGCTGATTCCGTCTCCATCCAGATCCAGAGAATCCGACATGGCGATGATATCAGCGTCGGAAACAAGTTCCAGAAATCCCAATCCGGTATTCGCCGGAGGAGTAAATTTAGAAAATGTTGCGTCCTTTGGAATCTGCTCAGGGGCATAGCCTGGCAGAGCTCTGTTCTGCAATTGGGGTCCACCCAAATTTAAGAATTCATTATGCCCTGGAGCGGATTGGCCAAAACGAATCAATGTTGAGAATGGATGACCTTTTCCATCACCTGCATGACAACTCCCGCAGCTTGTAGTGACGAATAGGGGACCTAAGCCATTTTCGCGGGTAAATATTTCATCGTTGAATGCGAGATCACCTGCCAGGAATTGAGCCGTTTGCGCTGTGGAAAGACCGTCAACCGGACCATCCAGCAACTCATCATCCGGTACGAGGGGTGGTTCAAACTTAGAACAGGAAGCCACAAGAAAAATACCTGCAAACAGGGAGGAGATGGTAATGTACAGTTTACTCATTTCGTCAATTTTATCACAAAGAAACAAAAGTTAGACTAATCTAACAAATATGTTTTAGTAATAATTAAATTTTTAAATGTCGAATGGAGCAAACCGAATGATGAGCACTCTTTTTGACTTAAGCCTTCAGAGTGGTCTGTTTAAGGATGCTTGATTGTTTAAAAGAGTTATTTCTTTCTCACAACGTAAAGACAAAGAAGGGCAATGCAAATGAAGAGGAATATGATGATCACGTCGTCATTGCGAATCCAAGCGGATGACTCTTTCAATGATTTTACATGAGATTTAACAATTCTGACATCATAAAGTCCGACGGTTTCGAGGATCCACATATTGCCTTCCGAATCGAAGAGTCCGCCAACCGGAGATCCGCTCTTTGAAATGTAAACTGTTGAGATTTCACCTTCAGGAGAAATCCTTTTTACACAATGATTTGAAGTTATAGCTGCATAGACATTACGATATTCATCAAACCAGATCCCGAACACATTGTGACCCTTATCCGTAATTGTGGATAAAATGTCGGTTTGTGCGAGATTCTTTGCAATCGTTTGAAAACTTCCACCTGAAGTAATTTTATAAAGATCTTCACCGTCAAGAAAATAAATCTCAGATTCAGGACTGCAAAACATCCAGCGGATGCTCTTGAATTTGCTGAAAGCAAGTACTGTTTTATTGAAAGCTGAATCAGATTTAATAAACTGAAAGCTGTCCAGAGTTAATTGTTCATACCAATACATGGAGCCATTGGAATCGCGCACATAACTGTAATCTTTGGCCTTGATGTAAGCGGTATCCGTTGCCTTGACTATTTTGAAAGTGCCATCGGGAAGTAAACACCAACTGTAATGTAGAAATTTATCAATGGTTGAAACATACCAAAGATGCTCACCATAAATTTTATCCTCGACATCTATGCACAATTCATGAGAATGCACATTTGGAACAGCAACACTTAATTTACCATCATGAGTTTGTTTCCAGATTTGTTTTAGATCGGTATAGTATAAATTTCCTTTGCTGTCTTTAACAAAGCCAATCCCGGGATGTGCAATAATGGCATGCGTCCATATCATGAATATCAGGATGGGAACCTTTTTAAACAAAATATTCATCCTTGATTTATTTTAAAAAATCACCATCAACAATAAATAATTTTGCACCAGATTTTGTAAAGGATCGGTGTGAGCTGGCTTCATCCGAAACCGCATAACTCATTCCGGGCTTTAATGTTATTTCCAATCCATTATCCAATTCACTGGTAAACTCACCTTCGAGGCAATGCACAATATGTCCTTTGCTGCACCAATGATCTGCAAAGTATCCTGGAGAGTATTCAACTTCTCTGATCCGCAATCCTTCAAATTCAATTACTTTCCAAAAGGAGGTTCCCGTTTTACCTACATGTTCTTGGCTTTCGATAATTGACCAGTCGATAATTTGGAATGGTATTGTCATAAAAAATAATAGATGGTTTAATTGATAAATGTTCTTAGTTTAAATTCTCACCCTCTCACCTTCTCACCATTTTTCACCTTCCCATCTTTCTTCCTTTTCACTCCCTCACTTCCCATCCCCTCACATTCCTCACCCACTCACTCTCTCACCCTCTTACCCT
>JBGAWX010000057.1:0-5088 GCA_044227375.1 Saprospiraceae bacterium | reverse complement strand
GGCCAAGTGATGATCATCGTGCTCTGCTACAAAATAGGCCAGATCTACGATTTTCATGGGTGACTTCAATCGGGGATGCATTGCAATATGTTCGATTTGCTCGTCGGTAAGATTCCTGATGGTTTCAATCAAGACTTCTCTTTGTGATTTAAATTCCTCAATAAGTTCCTTTATTTTTTTTAGATTATGGTTGGCATTGTGAGTTTTTTGATTGCTCATGTCGGCAGCACTGAGAACGGGTGCTTTATTTATAAGTTCATGGACTCTTTTCAACCAAAGGGGTTCAAGATCACTGAGATGGCCAATTTCTTCCTGTAAAGACCATTTGCCATCAGGTTTTAAAGTAAGCAATTCATGAGTGGATTTTTTAATGAGGGCATCAATTCTCAATGCTGTTCCTTCAAGACGTTCAATGATATCAGGCAATAAGCCGCTGTCATCCATGATTGAAAATTTGCGATCTAACCACAATGTATGTTTCATGTCACTTGATATTTTTAAGTCATTGGAATTTGATTTAAACTAATCTTCACTTTTCATTCTTTTGTTGGCCTCCATACACCAAAGTAACTCATCAATGAAGTGTTTTGCTTTTTTGTCGGTGATGTTTTTATCTGCTGGAATTCCCTGCTCATCAAAGGTGTCTTGAACCTTAGGAATTTGAAACATAGCAGGTACGGTCCAGGCTCTTATTTTCCATAGAGAAAACTGCAGGGAAGTAATTACTTGAGTTCCGGCAAAGTTTCCATCGGATACCGTTGAAATGGCAATGGGTTTTCGATGCCACTCTTCGTATAAAAGATCAATCGCATTTTTAAGACTTGCTGGATATCCTCCATTGTATTCAGGGGTAACTATGATGACACCATCTGCTGTTTTGATTTTTGAAGAAAAGTCCAGCATTTCAGTTGTTGGATTTTTTTGAAATCGCAGTCGTTCGTCAAACAAAGGAAAATTGCAGACTTTGAGATCCAGAATTTCTACTGTTGAACGATTCTTTGATTCAAGATAATTTTTCAAATAGAGTGCAACCCTGTGACTGTTTCTACCGGTCCTTACGCTGGAGGAAATGATTACAATATGGGGCATGAGTATTTTTATTTAAGTAAAGAAGACCGACCCTCATGACAAGATAACGATTCCTTGCCAAAACGATTCAACCGGTCGGGTATTAACTTTTTGAAACTTAAATATACATTTGATTGTTGAGCTTTGGTAATTAAAATTCCACATATTATGGAGAGTACAAAAAATAACTTTGAAGAATTATTAGTAATTATCGAATCGTATTTGAAAACTACTTATGAGTTATCAAAGCTTAAATTACTGGAGGCTACTGCTCATGTGATCAGTGCATTGGTATCTCGCTTGATAGTACTATTAATGTTTAGTTTATTTATTCTTGTACTCAATATTGGTATAGCCCTTTGGCTTGGTGAAATTTTAGGCAAGATTTATTATGGCTTCTTTGTTGTGGCGGGGTTCTACCTTGTTGCAGGGGTGTTGTTTAATGCATTCAAAAATAGCTGGATAAAAAGACCTTTGAGTGACATCATAATCAAACAAACTTTAAAATAAGCAACTTTATGCATAAGATAACATCATTAGTAGAATTACAGGCCGCCATTGCATCATTGGAAGAAAAACAAAAAGAGGAAACCAGATTATTAAAGGAGCAGGCTCACCGTACCTTGGAAAGTTTCAAACCGGTCAATATGATTAAAACCACTTTTAAGGAAGTGGCGGCATCGAAGGAATTAAAAGATGGTATGGTCAATGCGGTTCTCGGTTTGGTTGCAGGATTTGTATACAATTTGGTTATTGAAAGAATTACCAATGCAAAATTAAAGACGTTTTTAAGCACTGCATTAATGGTGGGCATATCAGCGATTTCTGATAAAAACTCAGAGAGTTTAAAGGCTTTAAGTAATGAAATTCTGAATTTGTTTAAAAGTAAAAAAGAAGACAAAACTTCCGAGACTGAAGTCGTAAGTGCGCAATGAAATTTAAATTAAACAGCCTGGCAATTCTTGATCAGGTTGATCACTTCCTGACGGGTTTTGTTGAGTCGGGTTTCTATTCGAGTAAGCAATTCTTCATCTTTTCCCGGTACCAACTTCATGTCAGCATTGGTAAGCTGGCAAAATTTCTTTTTTAACTGTTTAGATTGCCTTTCCCAGTTTCCGGTGATTTTAAATTCAACTGTTTTATTGTTTTTCGTAGCTTCCATGTGCGATTTTTATTAATGATAGAAGGTATTTCACTATAAAGGTAATTTTATTATTCGAATCGGTTTCAGGAAAACGATAATGCTAATTTTCAAGACTCTGATTAACACTTGCTGCCGGCCTGAATTTGGAGGAATAAATAAAGAACAAGAGATGCGAATATTAGTTTAAACAGGCTTTGTTTCATTAAAGCCAATCACAAAGTAAAGAGCAATAATCAGGCAAGCGACTCCTGTGATGAAGAAGGTCGTGCCGGCACCTTTGTAAAACCAAAGGAGCCCGGCCATAGAACTGGCGATCATAGCGCAAACTGTTTGAAAACCTGAATAGAAACCAATGGCGGTTGCGGTGTCTTTTTTATCGGTGATATTGCTTATCCAGGCTTTTGAAATTCCCTCTGTTGAAGCAGCATAAATACCGTATAGAAAAAATAAAAACACGAAAGCATAAAAACTTGTAAAATAACTCATGCCCAGGTAAACGATGGCGAAGATGAACAAGCCAAAAACCAACATTTTTTTGAGTCCGATTTTGTCCGCAATCATTCCGATCTTGAAGGCGAATAAAGCATAAACGAGATTGTAGAAAATATAAATTCCGATTACCGTTGAATCCGTAAATCCACATTGCTTGATCTTTAATAAAAGAAATACATCGGAACTGTTGAATAATGCAAAAGCTAATAATCCCAATACTACTCTTTTATATAATGCCGGACTTTCATTCCAATAATTCAGAAAGGAGAAAAAGCCAGATTGTTTTATTGCAGGCAATACCGACTGCGGTTTGTCTTTTAAAAGAAAACTTATTAAAACCGCAAACAATCCGGGTATGAATGCAAGTAAAAAAAGAGTTTTGTAATCATCCGGATTGAAGTATAAATAAATCAAAGCCAATAAGGGTCCCAATACGGCACCTGTGGTATCCAATGAACGATGGAAACCAAATATTTTTCCCTTGGTTTCTTTGGTGGCTTCATCGGAAAGAATCGCATCTCTTGCACCGGTTCGTATGCCTTTGCCAAGTCTGTCAACAGTCCTGACAAAAAATATCCACAATGGATAAATGCATACTGCCATCATGGGTTTGCTAATTGAGCTGAGCATATATCCAAGCTGAACAAAAGGAACACGTTTTCCGCATTGATCCGAAAGTTTACCGAAATATCCCTTACTGAATCCCGCTGTGGCTTCTGCGATCCCTTCAAGAATTCCAATCAATACTATAGAAAATCCAATGGACTTAAGATACATGGGCATGACAGGATAGAGCATCTCGCTAGCCATATCCGTAAATAAACTGACCAGTGATAAAGTCCAGACCGTTTTAGAAATGAGTTTCAATATTTGTTAATTTATAACTTCTTCTTCAAGTCTATTTTCCAGTTTCAAATCCGACCAGTTAGTCTTTGCAATGCTCCTGTACACCAGAAGGGTTGAGGTCATGGTAAATATAGATATCGCCAACAGGACTCTTGGGAAATTGAATAAAAAATAATGGGGCAATGCTCCGATTAACATCACTCCACCCATAAAAAGTATCGGAAAACATCCTGTACCGGTACGTTCCAAATGGGATCTCGAAACAGAGAATGGCAATTCTTTTAAAGTGAAAAGCGAAATAATAAAACAGAACAACAAGGTATTGCACAATCCGAAAACGATGTTGGGAAGTATAGCCGGTCCAATCAGGATCAGGCTTATTATGGTGATAAACAAGATCAAAGGGAAAAAGAATTTCAGGAAGCAGGCTTTAATAACACCAGTGAACATCATTCCGGGTTTTTCCACGGGTAGCGTAAAAAAAATCCAGGCAGAACGAAATCTATCACTAAAAGGTACGGTGTTTATTGCGGTGTAGAATATGGCGCTGCTGGTATAGATGAGAATTACAAATGGCAATCTGTAGTCATCGAATGCAATGGGATTTCCCGAATTGATGCTTTTGTACAAAAACGGAAATATAGAAATGACAAGAGGAAATGCCAATTGTGCAATTATGGGATATACCGTAAATTTAAAATCGCGGGTTCTTGACATCATCTTAGAGGTAAATAAGAATGCCCCGTGTTCTGTATTATTGAAAGTTAACCATTTTGCAAAAAACGAGTCCATTGAGAATTTCCTGGATACTTTGTTTCTAGAAGTAACGGCAGTGTTTTCGGTAGCACTTGTTGAAATGAGATAGAGTTTTCGCTGAAAAGCCGGCGCGAGATATTTTATAATTGATAATGCACTAAGAGCAAACACTCCAAAGCCAAGAAATGTAGCTGAAATCATTTTGGCATCCAGAGTAAAAGAGTAAAATAATTTCCAGGTGCAGGCAAACCAATAGGAAGGCATTATCCATAAGTATATCGGATCATTGAATAAGTAATTCTCCAGGGCACTGGATTGCATCAGTCTAACTACCAATTGAGAAAGTGCAAAGATCAGTATTGAAAACACAATTTGGAAAGAAGTGATGATGGAGTTCAGTTTGTATGGTTTTGCAATTTTGAGAAGCAGCAGGTAGAAGATATTTACCACGAAAACAACAAAGACCATGACCATGACCACAACTGGTATAAATACGATACTTGCCCAGAGTCCTCTTGAAATGCCGATGGCCACTATGCCTGGTATGAACATCGGAATGGCCAATCTTGAAAGGTATATTAAAGTATGCAGCAAGCGTGAAATGAGAAGTGTATTGGAATTTACCGGTTTTGGTAAAAGGGTATAATTATCTTTAAGATCAAAGAGCACACTCGTAAAATTGACAATGATGATCATCGCCAGCATAATGATTAACGAAGAGAAATAAAGGGTCAATCGTGTGATGTCGTCTGAAAAAACAAAGTAAACAAGAAATGAAGCTC
>JBGAWX010000056.1:0-14703 GCA_044227375.1 Saprospiraceae bacterium | reverse complement strand
ACATCAACTCGACGAAACCATCATCCGTTTTGAAAGCAATCCAAATGAAATCGATAAGCTCCTTGATCATATTCAATCCGAGCAATCCTTGCTGATCGATATTCTGATTGGCACGCATGCAGAATTATTGACTGAAGAAGAAATGGATTATCTGTTATTTCTTTTCCTGGGTATCTACGGTACATTTCAAAAGATAAGTCCTGTCACTCCGTTTTCTGAAAGTGAAATCAGCAAGGCAGAAGAATTCAGTTGGAAAATCATCAATGAACACAATGATTACAACCAGGCCGTTGAAACTTTTTTTAACGAAATCAAAGAAACGGAAGTCATGGATTTTATTGATTTGTCCATTGCGGCAGATGATGAGAACGAAGTAAAGATTACCGATCCTGGAAGATTGATCATGCTGGCAGTATTGTCTGCTTTGACAAAGTTGTTGGAGAGGGGTGAGGAATTAAGCAATTAGCAATTGGATATAAGAAATCGTAAAAAGGCAATAGGCAAGAGGCAATTGAATTTAACAATCAGCCATCGGTATAAGGAAGTCATCTATCGATAATCGGTGGTCAATTACTCTTCATCAATAGGTAATACTGTTTCAATATACTTTGAGTGACAAGCTATGCCAGTGTCTAAATCTCTTAGTGAAAATGATTCATTTTGATTATGAGTACATTTTAAATACTTCATTGGAAGAATAACAGGCAATACATCAAAGAAAGGAACTCCTTTTGCTCTGAAAGGTCCACCGTCATTTGAATTTGGTAAAACCAAGGTTACGATATCTACATCTCCAAAGTAATCTTTTATAGATTCAGCCTTAAATTTATAAATACGATGCTCAATATTGGATACTAGAGTTTGTGAATTAGTGGTTGCTGTTTGAATTGATTTGAAGTAGCTGTTTGATAACAAAAAGTAAAGTAAGTTATATAAGAAATATAGCAGAGCTGTGGGTATCAAATAAATTAGATTAAAAATATTCATTATTTTTAACATATCAAAAAAATCCAAATGAAACTTTCAAATTTGATTTCTTATGCACTCCTACAAGTTATTCTGACTGGTTGTGCTAAAAGCATAGATGATGAAACGCCACTGAATCCTAAACCTCAACCCCTAGCAAATTTTACATATTCTTACCTTGACTCAGTGGGTAGGTCCTATGTTAAGTTTACAAATACATCAACGAATGCAGTTTCATATAAATGGTCATTTGGAAATAGTGGCAGTTCAACTGAGATTAACCCTATTTATGCATTTGATTGTGCAGGAAATAATACTGTTAAACTGATAGCCTATGGGAATAGTAATTATCCGAATTATTCCATTCATTCAGATACAATATACAGTAAAACAAAACCGGTAATTAAAATTACAAAGATTATCATTTTGGATATGCGATTTGTTGATACATATGGTAGGTATTGGGATAACAAATATCCAGATGAAGATCAAGGAAGGCCTGAAGAAGATGGTACTACCTGGCCGGATATTTATTTTAGCATACATAACCTATGTTGGAATTTAACAGGAGATAGTATAATTAATAATGTACACCCACTTGAATTGCCAGTTGCATTCGAAATTGATTCAGGCCAAATTGAGTTAACAGAACGACAACCTACTCTAGAGATATCAATTTATGATAGAGATGACAGAGGAGTAAATTTCATTGGATCAATAAGCTTACTTGTGTATCCTTTAATAAATGCAAAAATTTTTCCAACTTATGTAGAATATACACATTCTGGTTATGGAATTACTGTGGGGTTAAATCTGAATTGGTTATAAACGAATTTGATGCAGGTTTCCAATTATCATTTATTATCCATGCTTTCTTTAGGAAAATATCTTTTAATAAGTTCTTTCCATTCGGGCAATTTCCGAAGTGGAGCGAGATCAGTATCATTTGAAATCATTTGATAAGAAGCCCCTCTCTTAATTGCCTCTTCTAATTCTGTAAATGCCTCGGTCTTTTTATTCTCAGATGTAAAAAGGTAAGCCATACCCAGATATCCTCCAAAATAATTCGGATTCAATTCTAGGGCTTTTGAAAATCCAAGTCTAGCTTCTTCCATACGGCCGCTTCTAAAATAAACCGTTGCAAGATACTTACGCTGATTTGCATTTGTCGAATCCAACGAAATGGTTTTCATGAAAACATTTTCGGCTTTATCGTATTGTTTGGTATTGAGATATAAAAACCCGAGGTTAAACCAGGTATTCATTGAATTGGAATCAATTGAAATTGATTTATTCCAAATGGGTTCAGCTTCTTTGAATCGCCCGGTCATATTTAATAGAAAACCGAAATTGCTCCATGCAACGGCATTTGTAGAATCCAATGAGATAGCTTTTTTCAAAACAAACTCTGCTTGGGCATAATTCCTGGTGTTATTATAAAGAGATCCAAGACCATTCCAAGCTTTAGCATAAGTTGAATCAATCGAAATAGCTCTTTTAAATATTTTTTCAGCTTCTATATAATTTTGCAACTGGTTATACAATCCTCCAAGATTGGTTAATGTTCTTACATTATTTGAGTCCAGAGAAATAGCTTTTATAAAAATATTTTCAGCTTCATTGAACTTTCGGATCTTAATATAAAGAGTTCCAAGATTATTCAAGGCTTTAATATAATTTGAATCCAAAGCAATCGCTTTTTTGAAAGCCAACTCCGCTTCATGGTAGAGTTGCATTTGACTATACAGGTTGCCAAGATTTACCCAAGCTGTAAGTTTTGAAGAATCTAATCGAATGGCATTTTGCAATTCAACTTCGGCTTGATTATATTTTCCAAGATTGGATAGAACAATACTATAGTCATTATACCAACATGGATATAATGTGCCGCCATCTGCCCGATACTTTTCATACATTGCTAAGGCTTTATATTTATTACCATCACCAGGTTGGTTTGCATACCAACCTGCCAATCGGTTTATAATGTAAGGATGAGTTGAGTCAATTTCGAAAGCTTTTAATAGCGCTTGTTCTGCGAGATTATCTTCATAGAGAGAATTGTAAAGGTAATAACCAAGATCGGCGTATGGTAAAATCCAATTTGGGGCTAGGGTTCTTGCTTCTTTAGCGCAAATAAAAGCTGAATCGGTCTGATGTAGATTACGCAAGTAAATTAAACTCATGTTGTACCAGGTTAGAGGAGATTGTGGTTCGAGTTCCATAGCTTGCTTGTAAAGAGAAAGACATTTTCGGGCAATGTATTGGTCTGAATTTTGAATTTTAAGACTTAGCACAATTCCTTCAAACATCAATTTTCTAGCAAGAAGAGATCTAAACATGTAATGATCAACTCCAAGAAGTTCCATTGCCCTTTGTAAAAGATGTGGTATGGGCTCCAACTTAAGACTTTTGCCGATACATTCTAATTGTTGTACATCTGCTTTTAACCAGATATTCATGGCCTGCTGTGCATCATCTTGTAAAGCGGCAGCATAGTTTCGTCTCATTGACGAAAATAATTTCTCAAGTTTAGGTTCTTGGTTTAATTTATTAAAACATGATTCTGCACTATTATTATCGATTTGTCCTGTCGCATCATATTCCAAAAGTACTTTATCATTCAAATATTTTTTAAACTTATAATAGAGATTGCGAACTGTTGTATCAACTTCAGCAAGTACATCTTCTTCAATACCTTTAACATCAGTTGGACTCATAAGAGAAGATTGCCTTGACTTATTTTTTTTCAATAAATCCAATAATTCCTGTGCAATAAATGCAATATTTTCAGATCGATTTCCAATTGTAATGGGCAATTGATTTTCCGGTGCTACTTCTTTTGTAACTTTATCTTCCAAATAACGTCCTATTTCAAGAAGATTTACTAAACCATCACTATTGATATCTGCCAATCCATATAAACCATCTACCAAATGATAACTAAAAGCTCCTCGTCCTCCTCCCCATTGCTCCCCTTCGATACTGTATTCATTTGGTTGACAGGATAGGATTTTGATTTCATTAGCATATTGCTTTGTTAGGTTGGCATTAGTGAGTTGTGAACCATTGATAGAACTACCAGCCAATTTACCCGAGTGACAAGCATCAGAAATCATAATTACATTGGCTTTGTTAGTTAAAGAAAGTGTTGAAATAATTGTTTGAAGCATTCCTAGCTCTAATACTCCTCCTGCCATATATACCTTGGAAGGAGCATCCCAACAAAGTAGAAAACCTGGTTGGCCGATGAATTTTCGTTCTACATCCCCATGACCACTAAAGTAAATGATTACCTGATCACCTTCTTTAGTTTCCTCAACTAACCAATACAAGGCAGAAGCTATTTGTCCGGCTGTAGCTTGATTATTAATTAAAACTTTAATATGATCGCCATCCAGATTGCCACCACCTTTAGAATGAAGAAATTCTGCAAAGGCTTCAGCATCTTTATTAGCAAATCTCAAATCAGGTATAGCAGGATCTTGATAGTCGGAGATCCCGATAACAACAGCGAATGTATTTTTAAAATTTGAGACAGGATGTTGGTTTATTGATATAGGAATTGCACCTTTTTGTTGTGCATGGATCCAATTGAAGAATAATAATAAAAAGAGAATTATTCCTTTTTTTCTCATACCAATATTAAATTGAGTTTAAATATAAATTAAAATCATTTACCAATCCCATTGAAAACTTATCACAGGCGTTAAAGGAGATTGCTTGTCATAAATCCATTCATTTAAATCCGGATCATATATCCTTTGTAGCGCATCAATGTTTTTTTTGTTTAATACATTTTGCACATCTAAAGAAATCGTCCATGACGTTCGATGATTGTTTTTCCTAAATGATATTCTTAAATCAGTTCTGAAATAATCTGGTACTTTCAAAGAAAAGGGTTTGGAATCATCAAGTATAGGATTTTGATCGAAGCGTGAAGCCTGGTCATTTTGTATCAATGGAGTTATTCGCTGTCCATCATTGTATATTAACTTTAATCCCATTTGAAACACAGATGAATTATTTAGAGTCCATTCCTTTCCCGCCGTCAGAGATCCGGATAATCCACTATCAAAAATGGTTGGAAATGATCTACCTGATGCATCTGTATACGTTGATTCTAATGCAGAGGTTGAAAGCATTAAAAACAATCCATTGACAAATGATTTTTCAAGGCTTATGTCCAGGCCTGTATTTTCGCCGGTTCCCTTATTAACCAATGGATACTTTGAAAAACCATCAATAGTATTGATGATGCTCCAGGAACTTCCGGAATCGATAGCCACCGGAACTTTTCTAAGTTTTTGAAAATATAACTCTGCATGAAATTTCCAGGATTGACTAATGATAAAATCATATGCTAAGACCAAATGCTCGGAAGTCAGGAAATTTGCATTTCTATTTACTTCTTGATTATT
This sequence comes from Saprospiraceae bacterium, assembly GCA_044227375.1. Classification (GTDB taxonomy): domain Bacteria; phylum Bacteroidota; class Bacteroidia; order Chitinophagales; family Saprospiraceae; genus Vicinibacter. The sequence goes on along the minus strand of JBGAWX010000056.1, from coordinate 9,319 downwards.
TATTATTGTAAAATAATTCCCTAATGGAAGTAATTTACTATAAAGGCCCCAAGCGGCCATTAAAGCATGTTTTTCTGAAAGTTGATACTTTATTCCAAATCGAGGTTCTAATGAATTTTTTTTATTTAAGTAGAAATACATATCATGTACCCCCAAATGGATTGTTAATTGATCCGATAGATGACATTTTAATTGCAAGTATGCTTGTAGTAATTGTGTATTACCTTTTGCATTAATATTTGCCTTTGCCTGTAATGTGTTTCTAAAAAGATTATAATAGATTTGATTAAAGATAAATCCTGATTTTAAAACCCATTTTGAATTAAATTTTTTATTATAGAATGTATTCAAAATAATTCTTGATTCTTTATAAGATTCATCATTAATATTGAAAGATTGCTTATTTATATTTAGTGTATCGTTACGGAATGAATATCTCTGATGTGTGAAGGCAAGATTTGTTTTCAGAAAATCATTTTTTCCCCCAGTAATAAAGTAAGTCAGCCCCAAAGTTCCCATATCTGAATGAATATCTCTAGTCAAATAATCTGAAAAAGATTTCCAATCTGAAATATTATCGCGAGCATTTTTATTTTCCTTACTTAGTCCACCAATCGCCCAAATAGTAAAAATCTTTTTATTGTTGTTAGATGGAAAATTAAGATTGAATGACAAATCCTGGAATACATTATTGACACGTTCACCAACCAAATGTACTCCTATGTCATTAAGAAGACCCAAAGTAGAATACCTGTAATTGAATAGATAACTAGAATTTTTACCCTTTTGAAATGGGCCTTCAGAACTTACATCCAAACCCAATAATCCTGCCCTGAAGGAATACTGTGTTTTTTCTTTGTTACCATTTCTAAATTTGATATCAAACACACCGCTTACTGCATTTCCATATTCGGCAGGAAAAGCGCCCGTACTAAAATCCGATTTGCTTAACATACTGATACTGAATATTGTAATTCCACCACCTGAAGAACCTCTTCGAGCAAAATGGTTTGGATTTGGAATATCAATACCCTCCAATCTCCATAAAATTCCCAAGCCTGAATTTCCTCTAATTATGATATCTGATCTTTCATCTCTTGAAAACTGGATACCTGGAAAGCTCATTGCCATTCTTCCAGGATCATTAGCGCTTGCTGCATATCGTTGGGTTTCATCTACGGAAAAAGACCTTGCCGAAACTATGGAAAGTTCATTTAAAGGCTCATTGCCGAATTTTTTTGCTTTTATTACAACTTCTTTGAAGCTAACAGGAGATTCTAAGAGATTAATATTCATCTCTTCCACTCTGGCAGAATTTAAAATAAATGGATCAGTCAAAAAGGATTCATATGCTATATAAGTACATGTACATTCTATTTGATATCTTCCTGTTGGTATTCCAGTTAGTTTAAATTCTCCGTTGGTATCAGTAACGGCACCAATAACAGGATTAGAATTTTTAATTATAATTCCTACACCCGTCAATGGAAGCTGAGTGTCCTTGTCTAAAATTTTACCATGAATATTTTGAACTTTGCTTTGAGCGGTTGAGGACAAAAAAAGGCTCATTGAATGCAGAAATGAAAATATATAAACCCAATTTTTCATTTTTCTTCGCTTTGTGGTATTTTACTTTGTATAACATCATTAAATTTTTCCGGGAAATATTTTTTCATCAAGGCATTCCATCGCTCCTTTTGTTCCCTGAGGAGTTTGAGGTCGGTGTCTTTCTGCATCCAGTCGAAGCTACTGTTGCCTTTTTTTATTGAGAGTTCAATGTATTCAAATGCTTTATCCACCATTTTTTGAAGGCTTAGAAAGCAAGCAAAATCATAGTAGGCCGATTGGTTGGTTGTATCGAGTAGGATGAGCTTTATGAATATTTTTTCCGCCTCAGCATAGCCACGTGTGTTGATATAAACTTTCGCCAGGTTGATGTGAGCATTAACATCGGTAGAATCTAATTGAATGACTTTGTTACATATCTGTTCCGCTTCGACATAGCGACTGTTTTTAATATAAACACTCGCCAGATTGTTGTATGTATTAACATGGGTCGAATCTAATTGGATGGCTTTTTTACATAACTGCTCTGCCTCTTCATATCGCCTGGTGCTTATATAAACACGCACTAAGTTGTTGTAAGCATTAATATGGGTTGAATCTAATTTGAGAGCTTTCTTGCAGACCTGTTCAGCTTCAGGAAATCGATCTAAATTCATATATGCCCACGATAAAAAGTCGTAAGGCCATAAAATAGTTGAATCCAATTGAAGCGCTTTCTTGCTTACTGTTTCAACTTCTTTATACCGATCGGTTTCAAGATAAATGCTCCCAAGAATCATGAGCATATAAGACTGATTTTGAGATGAATCTATTTGCATCGATTTTTTACAAATTAATTCTGCTTCTATATAACGGCCGGTGCTTTTGTAAATATCTCCAAGTAATATATAATAAGAATTTTGAGTTGAATCTAATTTAATAGCTTTTCTACATTGTACTTCAGCTTCCTGATAATTCTTGGTGTATTTATACAATTCTCCCAAAAACCAATATGTTATACTTATAGTAGAATCTATTTTTATAGTATTTTTGAATTTCAGTTCAGCTTCATGATATTTATCTTGCACAAGGTAGAAAAACCCCCAGGCTAACATTATAATGGCTGAATTCGAATCAATTAAGTTTGCTCTTTCTAAATACAACTTTGCGTGTTCTAATTGATTTTTTTTATTGGAATGCAAAATAGAAATATATGCAAAAGGTAGCACCCAATATGATGCAAGTTCAGAAGCTCTTAATGTATAGTATACTGCAGAATCTTGTTGGTTGAAATTGGTTGTAAGAACCCTGGCCATTAGTAAATAAACATAAGGTAATTCCGGTTGCCACTCAAGAGCTTGTCGAAATTTTGTTAGGGCTTTTTCACCCATCTCATTATCATTTCTATCTGATAAAATAAGTAAGTACCCTTCAAAGAAATGTTTTCTTGCTTGTAAGTTTGGATACATGTAGTGTTGCCGGCCTAGCAAGCTACAAGCTCTTTCCAAGTAGCTGGGGTAGGATTTGTATTTTTCGAATTGTATTCTTGGGTCCAGTAAAATTTCGGTGAGATCTGTTTTCATCCATTTGTTAATCATCTGTTGTGAATCATCTTGCAGTGAAGCTGCATAATTCCGTTTCATAGTTGAATGCAGTCTCTTCAATTTCGGTTCGAGTAAAAGCTTTTCGTAATAATAATCAGCGCATGCATTTACAGGCTCCAAAAATATTTTATCTTTTAGGGCCATTTTGAAAAGTCGATATAAGTCTTGTATGCTTGTATCCACTTCAGATAAAACCATTTCTTCAATGCCTTTTGATTCGCTTGCCTGAAATGTTGGGAATTTATCAGACTTGCTTTTTTGTATTTGAGCTAACACTTCAGGAATAACTGTCGCAACCATTTCATTGCGATTGCCAATAGTAATTGGAAATTGACCTTCCGGAGCTACTTCTTTTGCAACATAATCTTCCAGATAGCGACCAATTTCAAATAGGTCTACGGTCTGATCTTTGTTTGCATCTGCCATTCCATACAAGCCATCTACGAGGTAATAAGAAAATGCACCACGGCCTCCTCCCCATTGTTCGCCCTCGATGCTATATTCATTCGGTTGACATGAAAGGATTTTAATTTCATTGGCATATTGTTTAGCCAGATTTGCATTCGTAAGTTGTGATCCATTTATTGGACTGCCAGACAACTTACCGGAATGACAAGCATCTGTAATCAGGGTTACATGTGCTTTGTTTTCCAATGAAAGAGTGGAAATAATGGTTTGCAGCATTCCAATTTCTAATACACCACCAGCCATATACACTTTTGATGGGGCATCCCAACAAAGTAAGAAGCCGGGCTGTCCCATGAATTTTCGTTCAACATCTCCATGACCACTGAAGTAAATGATGACTTTATCGTTTTCTTTGGTTTCTTCTACCAACCAATACAATGCTGATGAGATTTGTCCTGCAGTGGCTTGATTGTTGATCAGTACTTTGAGATGATCTGCATCTAATCCACCACCACCTGGTGATCGTAAAAAATTTGCAAAAGCCTCCGCATCCTTATGTACGTATTTTAAATCCGGAATTTCAGGATCCTGATAATCGGAGATGCCGACTACAACAGCATATGTTTTTGAAGATGTGATACGTGGTGAGTGATGTTCAATAAGCGGAGTTGCACCTTTTTGTTGCGAATAAAGTGCAGTTAGTATCATTGAATAATATAGAACTAAGATTATCTTTTTCACTGCAATGAATCAGTCTTGAAAATTTTAATAATTTAAAACTAATGAAATCATCTTTTATTTATTGTTTTTTCCTGAATCCCCTTTTTGACTAGTTGAAATCTATAGCCGAATGATAATCCAAAAAAATGTGCTATTTCAACATTGTTACGCCATACCGGAGTATAACCACAACGGAATAAATATCTATTGCTTAATTTTTGAGTCCTGAATCCGATGAAAGCATGTTGGTTTATACCTTGCAAGTAAATATCTCTACAACATGAAGATCCTGAAACCAAAGTCAATCCATATCCTATTTCTGCTGCAATGGAATTTCCATATATAAGATTGATGGCAATTGGAATCTCCAAAGCTGAAGATTTTTTATTTGAATTTTGATTTGTAGTATTCGAAGGACTCGAAGGAATTCCGAAATTAAAGTCAAAATCAAAATTAGGAGCAAATCCAATTCCAATGCGGCTTGAGACCCCTATGTCTTTGTTGATCCTGAAAACATATTCTAAATTCGTGGAAAGCAATGGTGCGGCTCCAACTATCTCCCAAAAAAGACTTGCATAATTATATTGATTTGTAAAAGGACTCTTTTTGGGCTTTTGTAGATTAGCAATCGCATTGGCATACGCTGCATTAATTGTTGGAGCCAATTGGTCCTTGGGGATTAAAAAGTAGGTATCCTTATCTTTTTGATCACATTTTATAAATTTTATCTGGTCCCCAATGATCTCAAAATATTGAACAAGTATAAAATTACCCGATTTAAAATATAAGGTATCACAAGATTTGGTAGTGTCTTGATTTGTCGCCGGAATGACTTTGAGCTCCATCCAATTTGAATAAGCGATAAAGTGCATCCATATAATAAATAAAACCAACGAGGATCGTTTAAGAACAAGGTAATTCTTGTAATATTCATTTATTATGAAATCCACTTTAAGTATCTTATTGAATTTATGCATTGACAAAAGGAATTCAATATTTATAGTTTTTTTCATAATACCATATAGAAAGTCCGCTTGCCCCTATTGATAGTATTTCTAATAATGCTTCTTCCAATGGGTCCAGATTGTTGTCTTCACACATTTTGAAGTCGGGATATTTAATATTGTTAAACATTGGATCATCATAAAAGCTGCCGTGAGATAACATCAAAGTGTACGAGTTACTTTTTTTAAAGGAATTGTTCTTTCCATTATGGCTGGTATTTGCATTTATAAAACTTAAATAGTTTTTTTCTTTGTTGCCGGGAATTGATTTGAAGCGGATGTAATTTAGAAAGAACTCATGTGGGACCAAATTTTCCGGGTGGTGGAAAATCTTAGGAGGGTTGTCTTTTTTTAAAGTAAGTCCCGTTTGAGAAAAACTATTAAGTTGGAGGATTGCCCCAATAATGATTACATAGCCTATTCTTGCAAGCGGAACCCATTTCCACTTCGCCTGCATAGACCTTTTATACAGGGTCGAAATGAATGTTTTCATGATAACAATTTAATAGTTAAAAATTCAAATAGTTATCGGTTCCCGTACTTCAAAAATAATAATTTTTAATCCAGCATACCAAAAATCAGATTAAAAAAATGCCGGTGAAAAGCAATCGCCAACTATGGCTGGCAAAGTGATTTCAGTGAAGAGGTGGTTGCGGAGATTAAGGAATAGGGTTGGATAATTTATCATGACCTTATAAAAGTGTTCCATTCTGCCACAGAGGCACAAAGGCACAGAGTTAAAAAGAGATTCGTAATTGCCTTGTGTCTCAGTGCCTCTGTGGCAAATAAAATCTTCTCAATTAAATTATGATATGAAGAATGAAACTTATACTATAAATCTTTTAATACCTTGTTTGATAAGAGGAACATTGAAGTTGATTAAGTAGCCTAATCGTTTATTAATTAATTTCATGTGGCTCAGAATCTGGGCTTCCCAAACAGGATTTACGGTTTCGATTGCTTTAATTTCTGCAATGACCAAATCATTTATCAATAGATCTAAACGAAGAGAATCTTTAAATACAATTCCATCATATACTATTGGAATATCAATTTGTCTTAAAACTATAAAACCAGCTTTTCTCAGTTCATGTGCCAAACAGACTTCATAAACTTTTTCTAATAATCCTGGTCCGAGTTCTTTATGAACTTTAAAAGCAGATTTAACAACAGCTGTTCCAATAACAGTTTCAATTTCAGATAAAGGGGTAAATTTCATAGTGAATAGATTTAGGTGTTATAAAATGAATAATAAAAATAATCATAGTGTTTAAAGGGGTTCCTTGTAAGGAGAAAATTCAAAAATACTAAACTTTTTATTTTATAGATGCGTAAAATTAAAAGAACATACAAAGCGTAATATCGGATCTTATTTTGGGGTTGAACTTTGAATTCCTTGCCACAGAGGCACAAAGTCACAGTTTGATCTTTGGTAAGAGAAACTGTAAATCCCTATCAAAATAAAAAGGAGATGTTTGGTATTTATACAAATACCACAAAGTTTCAGTACTGCTGTTGCATTGAAAACCTCACCTTATTGCTAAAGTATTGTTGCTTGTGACCCGCTTGCAACTTATCAAAACTCGCTGCTCATATGAAAAGTAATCTCCGGAAAACTTTCCTTTACCAGTTTTAGCGTCCAGGTGGACATTTGAAAGAGTAGTATTGAAAAATGGTCTGAAGAATTTTTTCTTTTAAAAAGCATTAATAATAGTCAACAAGAATCCATTTTGAAATAATTCCGAATTTCATTGCCAATTTAAAGTTATTCCAAGACTTAGTCCATTTTTGGAAATGTTTATATAGGCAGGATAAGGTGGATTCCCCGTCATAAAATCACTAATTGTAAATTTTATCTCGCCGATTTGCTCATAACCAAATACCACATCATAGTCAACAACAAATATCACTATTGGTATTGATTTACAGGAAGTTGTTATCTCAAATTTTTCAGTTGTGATGTCATAATTATGGGGCAAATTGGATGGTTTAGCATCATGGATAATCACCGGACTTTTTAAAGCCCCGCATGGCGCTTTTACGTTTATTTGAATATCGGGTCCGAAGTTTTCGCCATCATCCCAAAGATCCCAATCCTTTCCATTTGATTTTAAAAAAGGTATATCTAACAATACAATATTACTTATTCGTACAATTGGTGGAGAATCTTTGATTGATATTACCCTCTGCTTCTCTGAGTACATAATAAGATCATAATTCCTCGTTTGCAATCTTACAGTGTAATTACCTCCACAGAAGTAAGTAAATACAGGGTTCTTCTTATAAGAACTCAATTCATATAAATTTATATAATCTTTTATTCCAAAAAACCATGTATAGTATGTCACCGCTGCTGTGTCATAGGATTTATTAATAAAATGTACTGTTGCCGGTGCCGCGGTACTATCTATGGTGTATTCGAAATCAGCAATCGGTGGTTTAGCATACACTGCTGATTCATCTTTCCGACAGCGGCTAAACAATATCAAACTCAATAATAATAGTATGCATGAAAGATATTTGAAAATTTTCATAATACAAGATAATAACATTTTCATATTAATTGTAATCATCTTGGTCTGCAATTAAAAGGAATTGCAATTTTTTTCAGAGTATGAAATATGTCTCACCGAAGGAGAAACTGGTAGTCATACAAGAACTTATTGAATTTCTTGCTGATTAAAGCAAGGTTTATTGCTGGCGTCACGCTTACAACTTTTAAAACTCACTACTCAAATGAAATCTAATTTCCGGAAAATTTTCCTGTACCAGTTTCATGGTCCAGGCGGACTCGGCAAGGAAAATGAGTTTGCCATCTTTGTCTTTTGCTAAATCTTTTTTCCTGCGTGTAATAAACTCATCCAGTTTTTTTTGATCATGGCATTCCACCCAACAGGCTTTATGTAAATTGACGGGATCATAACTGCAGGCTGCCCCATATTCATGTTCCATGCGATACTGGATCACGTCAAATTGAAGTGCACCAACAACTCCAATGATTTTTCGTTGGTTGTCTATTTTGATAAACATTTGTGCAACGCCTTCATCCATCAATTGATCAAGTCCTTTGGCAAATTGTTTGAACTTGGCGGGATCCGCGTTATTCACATATCTGAATATTTCGGGTGAGAATCTGGGGATGCCTTTAAAATGCAATACTTCCCCTTCCGTCAAAGAATCCCCGATTTTAAAATTTCCGGTATCGAATAATCCAACTACATCTCCGGGATACGCTTCATCCACCACTTCTTTTTTCGCAGCCATAAATGAAGTCGGGTTTGAAAATTTGAATTGTCTGTTCAAGCGAACATGAAAGTAGTTTGTGTTGCGCTTAAAAATACCGGAACAAATTCTGAAAAATGCAATGCGGTCTCTGTGTTTCGGATCCATGTTTGCATGAATCTTAAACACAAATCCCGATAATTTTTCTTCTTCAGGTTCAACGATGCGTTCTTCAGTTTCTCTGGGCAATGGTTCTGGTGCGATTTCCACAAAACAATCCAACAATTCGCGTACCCCAAAATTATTTACGGCACTGCCGTAAAATACCGGGCAGATTTTTCCAGTCAAATAATCTTCGCGACTAAAACCAGGGTAAACCGATTCAATGGTGTGTATTTCTTCTAATAAATGCTGATGAGGTTTTTCTCCAACAAGCTTATCTAATATCTGATCGTTGATATCTGCAATCTCTATTACTTCTTCAGAATCTTGTTTTCCATGCGGACGAAAATGAATGAATTTTTTTTCATACAAACTATACACACCTTGAAAACTCTTTCCCATTCCTATTGGCCAGGAAAGTGGAGTAACCCGGAGCTTAAGTTTTGTTTCTACTTCATCCAGCAAATCAAAAGCATCTTTTCCTTCACGGTCTAGTTTATTGATAAATACAATGATCGGGGTATGTCGCATTCTGCAAACTTCAACCAGTTTTTCTGTTTGTTCTTCTACCCCTTTTGCAACATCAATGACTACGATGACACTATCCACTGCAGTCAGCGTGCGAAAGGTATCTTCAGCAAAATCTTTATGTCC
>JBGAWX010000055.1:0-15028 GCA_044227375.1 Saprospiraceae bacterium | reverse complement strand
GATGTTGCAGTCGAGATAGTTTTCGAGAATGGCATTCATGAGTTACAATTTTTTGAAGTTGTACATTTAATCATGTAAAAATAATAATTCGCTGCTCCAATTAATAAATCGCATGCCATACAATATTCATTTTATTTGATCATAAGATGTTTATTGGGATTTTCAGATTTGTACCAACTTACTTCGGGTTTTAAGTGATACATTAACCGGTGTGGGTTTAGCAAATCCTATAAACGATCTTTGATTATAGTGAAATGACGAAAGAACTTAATAAACAATTTGAATCATTTACAAATCTGGGCCATGACATCAGCCGGTGTTTTGTATCCCAATTTAGAAGCTTGTCTTAAATCATTACAGGCTAAATCATTTTTTCCTGAATAATATTCCGAGATTCCCCTGCTGTAATAGGCTTCTGCATAATAAGGCCGCAGTTTTATTGCTTTTGTATAACCGGTGATCGCTTCATCATATCGTTTCAGGTTGTAATAAACCAGACCCTGGTGGTAATGCGATTCTGCAAAATTGGAATTCAATTCAATGGCTTTATTAAAATCGGCAAGGGCCTCATCATACTTTTTTGTGAAGAGAAAAAGAATGCCCCTGTTGACATACCCTTTTTCAAAGTTAGGCTTCTGAGTGATTGCCGTATTGTAATCATTGAGCGCTTCATCAAACCTGTTCATGTCCCTTAAAATATTCCCCCTGTTGATGTAGGCTTCAGAATAATTTTTGTCAAGTAAAATTGCTTTACTGCAATCCTCTAAAGCCTGATCCAATTTTTTTTCATTCTTTAAAGCAAGACTCAAGTTGTTGTATGCAATGGAAATGGTTTGATGCTGGTTGATCACATCAGACCAAAGTGTGATCGAATTTTTCCAGACTCCACATTGGGAAAAAGTTTTTAGTGAAAAGAAAATTGCCAGAGCACTGACCAAAGCAACCGGAATGATTTTTTGATTTTTGTTCCACAAGAAATAAAATCCTTCTCCAAGGAGATAAAAAATACCAATGGATGGAATGTAACTGTAACGGTCTGCCATAATCACCCTGCCGACCGGCAACAATTGCAAAACCAGGAATACCGTGATGCTGAAAAATCCAACACCGAAAATAATTTTTTTAGAAAACCGTATCGAATACAACACCGCAGCAAGAATTAGAATCAAAGCAATTAAGAAAGCATAATACATAACCGGAATTTTTTCTCCGGGACTCACAGGATAAGGATAATATGCACTAAGTTGCCAGGGGAATATCAATTTGTACAAATAGTTGATAAATCCATAACTTGCATAGACGATACGCTCCTGAAATGGGAAGACCATCATTTCCGTTGCGCCGGCCGTCCTTTGGGCAACAACGGCTACAAGACCAAGGCCGATGGCAAGTAAAAAGAATGGAATCTTTTCAAACCAAATCCTGGCATTCAGCTTTCTTCCTGAAAAATAATCAGTCAACAGCAATACCATAGGCAATGAAGCGGCCATAGCCTTGGATAGCAGTGAAAGTAAAAACAGCAACAAGGCCAGGATGTAAAATTTAGCTTTTTGATGTTCAAGATATTTGAGATAAAAAAGATAAGACGAAAGAAAAAAGAAGGTGTACAGTAAATCTTTTAATTCGGCTGCCCATGCAACAGATTCAACATGTAAGGGGTGAATGCCAAAAAATAAACACGCCACAAATGCTACAGCGGTTTTATTACTCAGTCTTAACACCGCATGAAAGACCAGGAGTACATTGAGCAAATGCAGCAGGAGGTTTACCGCGTGATATCCCGTTTCATTCAATTTGAAAAAATGATATTCAAGAGCTAACACCAGAATGGTGAGCGGGTGGTAATTGGCCGACACGTATGTTGAAAAAATCGCCTTCAGATTGAAATTGTAGATCAGAGGATTCTCTTTGATGTAAACATTGTCATCCCAATTCACGAATCCGTTTTGTAAAACAGGAGCATACACCAATCCTGTAAGAATTAGAATCAAAGCAAGTACACCATAAGTTTTCCAATGAAGAGCTTGTGTATCCTCAGCAGTTCTTACCGGATTGCTTTTTTCAACCGGCACCTTCTTCATTTCTTTTTTCCTTTTCATAAATTTTTTAGAACCGAAAAATGAAAGTAAAGATTAAATCTTGATCAATTTGAACCGATGAATCCTTTTACCTTCCCGGATCTCGGCAAAATAAATTCCCGGTGAAAGTTCAGCAAGGTTAAGACTGAATCGGGTTCCGGATTGATTTGTAATCCGGTTTATCAGTCTGCCGCCAGCTTCTTTGATTAGGAATGAAGCATGATCAATGGTTTGTTCTGTAGAAATATAAAACAGACCATTGGATGGATTTGGATAAATGGAAATCACATTCTGCCCGGTTCCGCTTGCGCTTCCTACCACAATAAACCGATGACACGAAGAGGTATCGATACACCCATTTTTGAAAATCATCACCGCATAATTGCCATTGCCTGATGGAGTGAACGATTGCGATGATGCATTTGGGATGGGTTCCAGTCCGTTGGCACAATCAAGCCACTGATAAAATGCATTGGTTTCATTTGCAATCAGGCTGTCTCCTTGTTCCAGTATTGAAGTGTCTATTTTGTTTATGTTGAGATGCACTTTCAATACAGAATCACATCCTTCGGAATTGATGAGCAATTGTTCGTAGTCGCCGCTTTGGTAGTAGATCTGGTTGTTTAAAATAAAACTGTCGCAAGCCGTTTCACTAAAACTGAATTGACTGCTATAGGAAATTTGTAAATCCACAACCACGGTGGAATCACAACCATGAATATTCTTTAATGGCAAAGTATAGACGCCACTTTGTGTGAAATTTTGATTACTCAGGACAATGCTGTCACAGGCGGTAAACTTAAAACTGTCGACACTGCTTTGATAGACTTTCAGATCCAAAACCAAAACGGAATCGCAACCATCTTTACTTTGACCTCGAAATACGAACACTCCGCTGGTATCATATTTCGTATTGTTAAATTGAAAACTATCGCAGGCTGAAATTTTCAAAGTATCATGATAACGGTGAGGAATGGTTAAATTGAGCAGGAGTATGGAATCGCAATTTTCTGCATTGACAAAATGTTGCAGATACAAACCACTGGTAAAGTAGGTTTGATTGTTTACCGATATGCTGTCACAGGCAGTAAGTGAAATAGTATGCGAAGAACTGTGCAGAATAATTACATCAAGATAGACTATAGAATCGCAACCTTCGATGCTTGTCAATAAAAAGGTATCCAGAGTACTTTCTGTATATTTATGATTGTTGATAGTGATGCTGTCACAGGCAGTGACATTATAACCCAGTAATGTAGAACGATTGACCGTAAGATCCAGAACAAATATAGAATCACATCCATGAATTGACCGATAGGCATCAATATAAACACCGCTTTCATTATAGTACTGGTTGTTGAAAATAAAACTGTCGCACACTATTTTTACCAGAGTGTCCCTGTAAGCAGGATAAATGGTCAGATTCAGGGTAATGATGGAATCGCATCCGACGGCATTGGTAAGAAATTGCGTGTATTGACCACTTTCGGTATAGCTCACATTGTTGTAGGTATAAGATTCACAGACGCTGGCACTATGCGATGAAGTGCTGCTGTGTTTTACAGTTAAATACAGGACGACAATAGAATCGCAGCCATTTACAGAATACAAGTCGATATAGTGCACCCCTGTGGTATAGAAAGTTTCATCAGGAGTAACAAAACTATCACAAACCGTAAGAACCAGAGTATCCAGGTAGGTTTGCGTGATGGTTAAATCGAATGTGAGTATGGAATCACAACCCCCTACATTGGTTAAGTGTTGTGTGTAACTGCCGCTGGAATCATAAGTAACTCCATTGATCTCAATACTGTCACAAGTTGACAGGAAGAAATGATCGTATGTAGTATAATTCAATAGCAAATCAATTACCAGCAAAGAATCACAACCGTGTACATTATTAAAATGCTGCAGATAGATTCCCCCTGAGTCGAAGTATTCTCCATTGATCGTAATGCTGTCGCAGGCTTTGTAGTGTTTAATTTCTGTGGAATAGGTATTGAGCGTTAGATCCAGCACAATGATTGAGTCGCATCCGTGAATGCTGCTCAGGCTGTCGTAATAAAATCCGGAATTGTAAAATGTGTGATTGTTCCATTCAAAACTATCGCAAGCAATTTGCACAAGGGTATCAGCATAACTTGGATGAATTGTCAGATGGAGATGCAATATGGAATCACAGTCTACACTATTTTGGAAAACCTGAATGTAATCACCGGATGTAAAGAATTTCTGACCGTTGATCACAAGGCTGTCACAAGCGGTCTCTTCAAGAGTTCCTGAAGTACTGTACAGGATGGTTAGATCCAGGGTTAATAAGGAGTCACAACCTTTGGATGTGAGCAAGGTTTGAGTGTAAATGCCACTGGTCTTGTAAGTCACCTTGTTTACAATAATGCTGTCGCAACCAATTTTTACAAGCGTCTCACTGTGACTGTAATGAATGGTAAGATGCAGAAGCAGGACAGAATCACAACCATCATTGTTTGTCAAAAACTGTATATAAGTACCGCTGGTATAATATTGATATCCATTAATGCTTAAGCTGTCACAACCTTCCTGTTCTGTTTCAAATGATGTGGGTAAACAATAATTGACGATCAATCGCGGAAGATTGGTTGAGTCTGTGCTTTCGTTGGACCAGAATGAAATTTCTGATTGCAAACTGCTGTCTCCACAAATCAGGGAATCGACATTGGTGACTACGACACCGCTTGCATTGAGCTGTGTGGTGTCGTCCGGATCTTTAAAGAAAATGCTGCAGTAAGTGTGGTTTGCAATGTGGTCTTTTGCAATAATCGGGAGCAGATCTGTAGAAATAGAGAGCCCGGGGAATTTTGCAAAAGCTGACTTCTGATGAACCGTATCGCTTTTGATAAAGGAATCCAAAGAATCCGAGGTGATGGTATCAGTCCAGACCTGGTTGTTGACATTCATAAAATCCATGTCACCATCCCAGTTGGCTGAAACCGTTTTTACTGTAATCTCCTGCACCGCACTTAAAATTGTAGCACTATCCGGAATGGAAGAAATATCATACTTCAAAACCGATTTGTGGCCTTGTCCGTTGCCATTGGTTTGATAGTGAACGTCTTTTACCGGGTAAAGAATTGCAGTTTGCTGTGATTTGCCGCTGGCGCAAATCCATACACAAAGCGCTAAAATCAGGGAATAATTGGTTTTTATCATGTTACAAAATTAGCAGAACAAACAGGATTTCATAATGAAATATATGCCTTCCAGGCAAGACTAAAAGCAGGAATCAGATTTCTAAATCTTCCTGAGCAGTTCATGAGATTAAACAATTTAAATCCATTGTAATAGCCCCTTTCAGATTGCTGGAGTTTGCATTTAGATGATTCATAAAAATCAGTTACTCGGATTTTTTTTTTGCTTTCTGTTCAATCAGATATAATCTGATGTATTCATGCGTAATTTTCTGTAATGCTTTGGATTCATTTTCATGCTATGAGTATTAAATAAATTTTTGCTGAAGTGCACAGATCAGACCGACAGACCATTCTATCTTTAAACGCACTAAAATGAAAACACATGACAGCCCAATTTTTTTTATCCTTAATTTTTTTTCTATTTCTTATTCAAGCATCTCTGGATTTGCAGGCGCAGGTTGAAATTGCATTGCAGAATTTTGAAAACTCCGGAAGCACTTACAATTACACCAATACCAATGGAAGTTTGCAGACCGGGAATTCCAATACGACGGACCGGCCTGCATCAGCAAATTTTTACTCGAGTAGTAACACCGCATTCCGTGTGACAAATCAAACGGCAACTTTGTTGTTCGACAACATGACCGGACTGGCAACCTATCATTCCAAAAAAATAAAATTGCGTGCCGCAGCTTTCAGCATCAACTCGCCGAGTAATGGATTGGATAATGGAGATAAAATGATCATTTCGGTTTCATTGGATGGCGGTGCCACTTTTTCTAACGAACTTATAGTAAAAGGAAACAGCAATGCATATTGGCACTATACCAGTGGAACCGGAACAGCAACTGCAACCTATGATGGAAATAACGTGGCAACAGAATTTAATCCGGCAGGTGGTGGTAACCGAACTACAGATGGATATTCAAATCTGATTCTGAAGCTTCCAGACAGTTGCACACAAGTAAAATTGAAAATAGTTTTGAATAATGACAGCAACAATGAAGCATGGCTTTTAGACCATGTTCAGTTGACAGGATGCACACCACTTGCAGTCACCTGTCCAGAGGACAGTACGGTTTGCCTGGATAGTGGATTGATTCCATTGGCAGGAGGCCATCCATCAGGTGGAATTTATTCCGGTCCCGGAGTATCCGGGGGAATGTTTGATCCAGAATCTGCAGGAGTAGGTATACATGTCATAACATATACCTATACTGATATTAATGATTGCAAAGGAAGCTGCACATTTCAGATTTCTGTCAATGCAAACCGGGTGCATAATGTACAAAGTGATATGGATTATTGTTCTTTACTTGATGCCATAGTCGATGCGACAGATGGAGATGAATTGGAAATTCCAAACGGTGTTTATTTAGGATCGTGCATTAACCTCAATAAAAATCTGACATTGACTCCCTTGATATCAGGCATTGAAATTCCATGCCTTGAAATGACAGGTATCGGGAAGTATTTAATTCTTGGCGACGACCTCATCATCACACATCTCACTTTAGCGAACGGAAAGATCAGGACAAACGGATATCAGTTGATATGTGAAAGTATTGATGGAGGAAGTCCCTCGAGTTACATCATTACGGATTAATCCTGTGTAATCTATCTTTCCATGTGGTTCGTTTTTATTTTCTCTGCCACATAGAAGCATAGAACACATAGAAAGAGAAACAAATATTTTTTAATTTTTTAACCAATTCAAGATGAAAGCCATATTTACAAAAAAGCAACTAGATGAGTTAACCTATCAGGTTATAGGTGCAGCGATTGAGGTGCATAAAGAATTAGGTCCGGGTTTGTTGGAAAGTGTATATCATCGTTGCCTGATCCATGAGCTCCAATTACGCAATCTAAAATTTCATTCAGAATTAAAAGTGGCTATAAAATATAAAGGATTGTTGCTGGATGCTGATTTGCGTTGCGATTTGAAAATTGAAAACTGTTTGGCCGTGGAGTTAAAATCAGTAGAATACATTTTACCGGTTCACCAGGCACAAATCATTACCTATATGAAGCTTTTGGAAATCCCAAAGGGCATTTTAATCAATTTTAATGTCTTCAACTTATTTAATGATGGACAGCAAACTTTTGTCAATGAATTTTTTCGAAATCTTCCGGAACATTAAAACCTAAGTGTTCTATCTTTCTAAGTGGTGGATCATTTTTTTTGCTGCCACATAGGCACATAGAGCGCATAGAAGGATAAATAAATCTATGTGTTCTATCTTTCTAAGTGGTGGATCATTTTTTTGGACTACCACATAGGCACATAGAGCACATAGAAGGATAAATAAATCTATGTGTTCTATCTTTCTAAGTGGTGGATCATTTTTTTTGGACTACCACATAGGCACATAGAGCACATAGAAGGATAAATAAATCTATATGTTCTATCTTTCTATGTGGTGGATCATTTTTTTGGACTACCACATAAGCACATAGAGTACATAGAAGGATAAATAAATCAATGTGTTCTATCTTTCTATGTGGTGAATCATTTTTTGCTAATTGGTTATTTACTATATTCGCCGCACAATAAAGTTCCCATTCATTTTATATGAAAATAGCATTGATATCAGGGATTACTGGACAGGATGGATCTTATCTCACCGAGTTGTTGCTTAGTAAAAATTACATCGTGCATGGAATCATTCGCCGTTCCAGTTCTTTCAATACAGGCAGGATCGATCATCTCTATACCAATAATGAGATTCTTAATAAGACATTGTTCCTTCATTACGGAGATCTGACCGATTCCAGCAACCTGAACCGGCTCCTGGAAAAAATTCGTCCTGATGAAATTTACAATCTCGGAGCGCAATCTCATGTACAGGTCTCTTTTGAAGTACCTGAATATACTGCGGAAGTCGATGCTGTGGGTACTTTGCGTTTTCTTGATGCCATCAGAGAAACCGGTCTAAAGACAAAATTCTACCAGGCCAGTACTTCCGAACAATATGGAAAAGTGCAGGAGGTTCCCCAAACTGAAAAAACGCCATTCTATCCAAGAAGCCCTTATGGTGTAGCCAAGCTTTATGCCTATTGGATTACGGTAAATTATCGTGAAGCTTATGGTCTGTTTGCCTGCAATGGAATACTGTTCAATCATGAATCTGAACGAAGGGGCAAAACTTTTGCTTCGAGAAAAATTTCCATCGGGGTTTCCAATATCCTTCTTGGAAAACAAGAAATGCTGCTAATGGGAAATCTCGATGCTAAACGCGATTGGGGTTATGCACCGGAATATGTAGAAGGAATGTGGCGAATGCTGCAGGCAAATCAACCGGATGATTTTGTGCTGGCAACCAATGAAACGCATACCATCCGCGAATTCATAGAAGAAGCCTTTCGCGTCAAAGGTGAAGAGATCAACTGGGAGGGCAAGGGTTTCGAGGAAAAGGGAATCTTAAGATCTACCGGAAAAGCCGTTGTCGGAATTGATCCGCGGTATTTTCGTCCGACAGAAGTGGACCTGCTTATAGGAGATTACTCCAAAGCAAAACAAATTCTCGGATGGTCACCAAAAACAACATTTAAGCAACTGGTGAAAATTATGGTCGATGCGGATTATGGAAAGATCGGGAATAGGCTGTAGGCTGTAGGGAAATATAAGGGAGTTAAAATTAAATACTTTTGATCAAGATAAATCAAATGAAATTTTCAATTTTTAATCAGGTGAATCATTTTATCTGAGGTTCATTTAAATAATAAATCCATTAGTTTTTAATTTTCAAATTATGTTATTCCAAATTCTTTCCTGCCTACAGCCTAAAAGTCTACAGCCTACAGCCTATTTCTTCCTATGAACAAAACAGAAAAAATCTACATCGCCGGCCATAATGGAATGGTGGGATCTGCTATAGCGCGATGTTTGCGTGATATGGGTTATGACAATATAATAGGCAGATCAAAAAAGGAACTCGATCTGATGGATCAAAAAGCGGTGGAGGATTTTTTTGAACAGGAAAAACCGGATCATGTCATCATTGCTGCAGCAAAGGTTGGTGGAATCGCTGCCAACAATTCAAACAAAGCGCAATTCCTGTATGAAAACCTGATGATTCAGAACAACCTCATTCATTCCAGTTATATGAATCGTGTACGCAAACTGTTGTTTCTGGGAAGTTCTTGCATCTATCCCAAACTCTGTCCGCAACCCATAAAAGAAGAATACATGTTGACAGGTCCGCTCGAGCCTACGAATGATGCATATGCCATTGCAAAAATTGCCGGCATCAAGATGTGTGAGTTTTATGCACAACAATACAGTTGCAATTTTATAGCAGCGATGCCGACAAATCTTTACGGACCCAATGATAATTTTGACCTGGTCAATTCGCATGTGCTTCCGGGGATCATGCGGAAAATGCATATTGCAAGATTGCTTGAAATGGGTGATTTCGATGGAATTCGAAAGGATATTGATAAAAGGCCAGTGCGTGGAATAAATCCCACCTCTTCTGACCAAGAACTTGTCGAGTCCTTTGGACAATTTGGAATCACTGTAAGCGGAAGCAATACTAAAGAGGTAACATTAGCACTTTGGGGTTCCGGAAATGCACTACGGGAATTTTTACATGTAGATGATCTTGCACGAGCCTGTATCATGTTAATGAATGATTTTGATAATCCATTTACATCTGATAAACCAAAACAAGCGGATACGACATGTTTTTTAAATGTAGGTTCTGGTGAAGAATACTCTATACGTCAACTTTCTGAAATGATAAAATCCGTCACAGGATTCAAAGGAACTATTGTTTGGGACCAAAAAAATCCGGACGGGACTCCACGTAAATTTATGGATTCATCGAAGGTCAGGAAACTGGGATGGAAGCCGGAGATCTCCATGACGGAGGGGATCGATGCATTTTATAAATACTATATCTCGATATAAAATCTCGTAATCAACTATCCACAATCTATGTGTTCTATCTTTCTATGTGGTGGATCCATTTTTTTACTACCACATAGAAGCATAGAGCACATAGTGAGGATAAAAGAATCTATGTGTTCTATCTTTCTATGTGGTGGATCCATTTTTTTACTACCACATAGAAACATAGAGCACATAGAAGATGGCAAGAAACAATGGATTTCATTGAATAATCACCAAATGTTTATTTCCAATTCGTAATTCGTCTTTTGTAATTCGTAATTGTCTATATTCGCTTTTCGAATAACCAAACATCTTGATTCATGCCTGAAGAAAGCCAACTGACCGTCATCATTCCAGCATATAATGAAGGTGAAAATTTGGTGATTATAATGCCAAAGCTCATCGATTATTGCAAGCAGCGGAACTGGAAAATCATCATTGTAAATGACGGCTCCACGGACAACAGCAAAGAAATACTTGGTCAAATACCATCAACAGATTCCTTTAAAGTGGTCCATCACAAACTCAACAAGGGTTATGGGGCGGCCATCAAAAGCGGGATCTCCAGTTGTGATACCGATTATTGCATCACCATAGATGCTGACGGCCAGCACCGGTTTGAAGACATTGCCAATTTGTACACTTGCCTGAAATCTAAAGATGCGGATATGATTATAGGCTCAAGGCAAGGCTACAAATCAGCTACATTGACAAGGGGTATTGGCAAAACAATTATAAGAACGCTAGCTAAAATTTTGATGACGGTTCCGGTATATGATATTAATTCGGGTATGAAACTATATCGCACAGACCTAGCAAAACAATACATTAATCTGGCACCAGATACCATGGCATACAGTGATATCATTACACTTATCTTCATTAATAATCGTCACCTGGTATTGGAAGAGCCTATTAGGATTAAACCAAGACTGATGGGAACCAGTACCATTGGACTGCAGACAGCATTTCAGACAGTAATGGAGATCATCAATATTGTAACCCTATTTAATCCAATGAAGATATTCTTACCAGTTTCCTTGTTGTGTATTATATTAACCTTATTATGGGGAATCCCTATTATCATAAGAGGAAGCGGTGTAAGTACGGGTACTTTACTTGGACTAGTATCCGGGATGTTGTTTTTTCTCCTTGGATTGATCGCAGAACAACTATCATTGTTGCGAAGGAATCAAAAGAAACTATAAGGTTGGTCTGTTTTACATTAAGTAAATAAATAATTAAATAACAATATCCGCCTACTTAGACAAGAATGCCAATAGTCTATATATAATTAAGATCAACGTAATCTTAATTCTGTGGATAAATAATGAAAATGCATGAGAGTTGTATTTCTTTCGAACTGCATATTGTTCTGAAAAAAGTCTTCTGAAATTCGTTGTGCTTTTAGAAGTACCATGCAAACGAAAAGCAGAGACGTATTCATCAATCACAATGGGAGAAGACAAATTGGCGAGCCCTAACCATAAATCATAATCCATAGCATAATGTAAACTAAGGTCAAGGCCTCCAAGTTTTTCAAATGTTGCTTTTTTAAAAAATACAGCTGGTTGACTAATGTAATTCTCCGTGAGAAGTCTATTGAAATTAAATTTATTTGACCTGATTTTTTTGTACCAACTTATCCATTGTCGTATTTCATGGTCATTCTCATCAATCATCCGACACATACCATAAAGCCACAGAGCGTTTTCGTTTGATTTAAAACCATCAGCCACTAGTTGCAGAGCTCCGGGAAGATAAACATCATCAGAATTTAACCAGCCAATGATCTCTCCGGAGGCCATGGCGATGCCTTTATTGATGGCATCAGACTGTCCCTTGTCTTTTTCTGAGACCCATTTTAATTGTCCGTCATATTTTCTTAGCAGAGCCTGTGTACCATCGTTTGACAAACCATCTACAATGATAAATTCAATGGAAAAGTTCGTCTTTTGTCCAAGAACACTTTGAATAGTTCTTTCGATAAATTGAACCTGATTGTAAGAGGGCGTGATAATTGAAATTATAATTTTTCCAGTCATTTTCTAATTTTCTGTTTATATTCAATATAGAAGGTTCATTTATATTATCTAATTTATATATTGGTTTTAATTCGATTTTAATTTTTTATTAAGAATTGAATGAACATTCTGATTAAAGATCTCCTGAGTAAAACATCTCTGGATTCTTTCTTTGCCTTTTGCGATGAGAGCATTACATAAATCATCATTCAACCATAAATTTCTAATTGATCTGGCAATTTCTTCTACTGAATTCGGATTGAAATAAATAACTGCATCGTCCAGCTGTTCTTTCATGGCATATACATCAGAAACTGCACAAGGACAGCCAATAGCCATTGCTTCAAGTGGTGGGATGTTTGTTGGTCCGATAAATGAAGGATAGATCATAGCACGTGCCCCGCGATACAATTCAACCAATGTATCATTGCTGACATAACCTAAAAACAGAACATGGGCTTCAAGTTGTGTTTGTTTGACCATTTGTCGGATGGCTTCATAATTATTTTTTCTGGATCCAACCAAAACTAAATAGATGTCAGGAATTTCTGATTTTAGCTGGAGTATGGCTTCTACCAGATTTTTATGATTCTTATGTTCCCAGAATTGAGCAGGATAAAAAATGAACTTCCGGGGAACATTATTCAGCTCTTCGAAGCAGGTTTTCAAAGATCGGCAATAAATATATTTCGGAGGAATAAATGGTAGAATATGGATCTTTTCGGGTACAATCGGATACGATTCAAGAAGCTGTTGTTTACCTAAATTGGAGTCTACGAAAATGCCTGTATTGAATTTACAACAATTGTGGAAAGCCAGCTCACGCCAATGATAAACCATCCAATGACCCAGTTCGGGAAAGCGTTTTTCATACCGGTGCATGAGGTCATGAATAACGCCAATCGAATGAACTGGCATTTGATAACTATTAAAAGTATAGGAGGAAAAAATCCAGAGATCTGCTTTTTGTTGGTATAGGGTATTGGCTACGGGGTCGAAGAATCTGCAAATCTTCCGCCATAATGAGAATGGGAAATGAATCAACGTCAGTGCGATTCCATAAAAATGAGAAAGCCTGATAGAGGGTGTATAAATATTTTGAAATGAATAATTTTTTAAATCTTCTTCCCAGGATTTTTCAGTATAAACAACAACAATTTCAAAATTTTTTGTCTTTAAATAGCTTAAGGCTTCCAATAAACAGAGATTATATTGATACTGACCACCCCAGGATGGGTTGCAATCCAAAAATATTCCTAATTTGTTAGCCATAGACCATAAATAAAATAAATAGCTATGGATTTAGCATGACCTGGACTACCTGTTCTATTTCATTTTCTGACAAACCTAAGCCACTGGGTATATAAAACCCATTTCTAGCCATTCGCTCTGCAACAGGAAATATTTCATTTTTAAACAATCCCATTTTTTGGAAAACAGGTTGCTCATGCATGCACCAGAAAAATGGCCGGGTCCCGATCTTGTGCTCCGTTAACTTTTTAATCATTCTATTGGATAGCGATTCTTCATCTGCAATTAATCCATAAACCCAATAGATATTATCCGAATAATCTGTTTTAAGCTGTGGCAGTTGAAATCCTTCTAAATTTTTCAAACCTTCGTAATACAGGTTTCCGATTCGGCGCTTTTTTTGAATATGTTCATCAATACGCTCCAGTTGTGCTAATCCCAGTGCAGCCTGAAGATTAGTCATTCTGTAATTCCAGCCGAGTTCATAGTGTATGAATCGGCGACCTGAAGGTTCAAAAGCCAGATTGCGCAATTTTCTGCATCGTTCTGCGAGTGCTTCATCGTTGCATACGATCATTCCACCTTCCCCGGTGGTTATATGCTTGTTAGGGTAGAAGCTAAAAGTACTGAGATCACCAAAACTCCCGCATTTACTACCATAGTAAGTCTGTCCGTGCATTTCTGCTGCATCTTCAATTAATTTTAAATGATATTTCTGGCAGATTTCCAATATTGGATTCATATCAGTCGGTAATCCATAAATATGTACGACGAGTATGGCTTTTGTTTTCGGGGTGATCTTAGCTTCAACCTGATTGACATCCATATTCCAGGTGATGGGATCGCTATCAACCAGCACCGGTTTTGCTCCAGCCCGTACAATGGATTGTGCCGGAGAAATAATTGTAAATGAGGGCATGATTACTTCATCACCATCTTTGATGTCAAGGGCTTGAATGGCAATATCAAGCGCCGCGGAACCATTGGATACTGCAATTCCAAATGCCCGATCTACATATGCAGAGAATTTTTGTTCAAATTCCTGAATAAAGGGTCCTTCGCTCGAAATCCAGCCGGTGTTTATGCATTCATTCAGGTACTTTAATTCATTGCCATTAAGAATTGGTGTGTTGACGGGTATTGGTTTAGGCATTCGCTTTCTTTTTTAAAATAAAACAAACTCCCCAGGTTTTTTCACTGGGTTCTCCGGCGTAGAAAAATTCTTCGGCTTTTACGATTTCAAATCCGGTATGCGTTGCTATGACTTCTATTTCGGGTATTGAGAAATGCCTCATAGGATGACATTCATTAAGATAACTAACTTGTCCTGTTGATTTATTTTCAATAATGGACTCAAATTGTACTTCAACGATATTGTCATTATATCTGATCCTGGGTTCAGAAATTCGGGTTACCCTGATCTCTTCATTTTCAAACTTCTTTTTTCTGATTTCAGGTTTTAAAAAATACACTGCAGGACTATACCAGATGTCAAAAATAAATAATCCAGAATCATTTAAGTGCTGATAGACATTTCTGAAACAGGATATCAGTGATTTGTTTTCAGTTAAATAGCTAATGACATGAAACAGTGAAATGGCAACATCAAAG
>JBGAWX010000054.1:0-15251 GCA_044227375.1 Saprospiraceae bacterium | reverse complement strand
AATTTGAATACTACAAATTGCTGGGAGAAAAAGCAATGAACCAGGTTCCCGATGAGGCTTTATTTCACAAATTCAGTTCGGAAAGCAACAGCATCTCGATTATCGTCCAACATCTTTGGGGAAATATGCTATCCCGCTGGACTGATTTCTTAACTTCTGACGGAGAGAAAACCTGGAGAGACCGCGATGCTGAGTTTGAAGAAAACACAAATACCAGGGAACAACTGATGCACAAATGGAATGAAGGGTGGACTTGTTTACTGGATGTGCTGCGATCCCTTAAAATCGAAGATCTGGATAAAAAAATTTTCATCCGGAATATGGAACACACAGTGGTGGAAGCCATCAATCGCCAACTTGCCCATTATGCTTATCATGTTGGACAAATTGTGTTCATCAGTAAAATGGTCGCTAATGAAAACTGGCAAACCCTATCCATTCCCAAAGGACATTCGAAATCCTATAATGATAAAAAATTTTCAGAAGGTCCGCATAGGGAACATTTTACGGAGGAATATTTGAAGAAGAAATGAGTGATGAGTGATGAGTGATGAGTGATGAGTGATGAGTGATGAGTAGTTTATGGAAAAAATAATAATTTTTAATTATTAATTTTTAATTATTAATTGATTTTGATTCAGCTCTTCCAACAATTTAATTGCTGCTTCAAATCCAGCAACATGTTCTGCAATCAGGATCAGATTTGTGTTGGATTGTTTTGCAATAAACTTTGTCTTTTGTGATGCAACAGCCTTCATGATGGATTGAAATGTGGGAGATTCAAAAAACGGGGATGACGGATTGGAGATAAAATAGCATTGTAATTTTTTCTTCTTAAGAACTACCCGTTCAAATCCCAGACGCTTGGCAATCCATCTCAAACGAAGGCCATTCAACAATTCTTCTACTTGTTCGGGTACCGGTCCGAAACGATCTTTTAATTGCAAACAGAAATTCTGAACGGCATCTTCATTTTCCAATTTATCAAGGGACTGGTATAAATTCAATCGCTCCTGAATATTGGCAACATAATCATCAGGAATCAACATCTCAATGTCACTGTCTATCGTCACGTCGCGAATAAATTGTTTTTCTTCCTTCTGATCCTCTTCAAATAAATCCTTAAATTCATTCTCCCTCAATTCCAATACGGCTTCTTCCAGAATGCGCTGATACGTCTCATAACCGATGTCTGCTATAAATCCACTTTGCTCTCCTCCCAATAAATTACCAGCACCCCTGATGTCGAGATCACGCATCGAAATGTGAAATCCACTTCCGAGATCAGAAAATTCCTCAATCGTCTTCAAACGCTTTCGCGCTTCCATAGTCAGCACGGATGATGGTGGAGCAAACAAATAACAATATGCTTTACGATTGGAACGGCCTACGCGACCCCGCAATTGATGCAGATCACTCAATCCAAACATGTGTGCATTGTTGATGATGATGGTATTTGCATTGGCGATGTCAAGTCCTGTTTCAATAATGTTGGTACACACCAACACATCGTATTTCATATCGATAAAATCAACCAACACCTTTTCGAGTTTCTCCGCTTCCATTTGACCATGTGCTACTCCAATGTCTATGGTGGGACAGAGCTTCTGCAACATCGCAGCAATATCACCCAGGTTCTTGACTTTATTGTGTACAAAAAATACCTGGCCCCCGCGATAGACTTCATGCATAATGGCATCATGCACCAACTGATCATTGAACACCCTGCGTTCGGTATGAATGGGTTGACGATTTGGGGGCGGAGTTTGAATTACGCTCAAATCCCTGGCCGACATCAATGAAAATTGTAAAGTCCTTGGAATGGGAGTTGCAGTAAGCGTTAAGGTATCGACATTATACTTTAAATGGCGAAGTTTTTCTTTTGAAGCAACCCCGAATTTTTGTTCTTCATCTATAATCAATAAACCCAGATCCTTAAATTTTACTTTTGAATTCAACAAACTGATGGTACCGATGAGGATATCCAGTTTTCCTTCCGCAAGGTTCTTGAATATCTGAGTTTTTTCTTTAGTTGTGCGAAACCTGGACACATAATCCAGATCTACCGGAAATTCTTTAAACCGCTCTGTAAATGTTCTGTAATGTTGTAATGCAAGTATCGTTGTAGGCACCAGCACTGCAACTTGTTTTCCATCTTGTACTGCTTTGAACGCGGCACGAATTGCAACCTCTGTTTTTCCAAATCCAACATCACCACAGATCAATCTGTCCATAGGATGCGACTTCTCCATATCCGCTTTGACATCCATCGTTGCCTTAAATTGATCCGGTGTATCTTCATACATGAACGAAGCTTCAAGTTCTGCCTGAAGATAATTATCCGGATGAAATGCAAAACCCTTTGCTGCTTTTCGCATACCATAGAGTTTGATCAACTCTTTGGCAATATCCTTGACCTTTTGCTTGGTCCTGTTCTTTAAAATCTTCCAGTGATCTGATCCGAGTTTGCTCAATCCGGGTTCAGTACCTTCCTGTCCAACGAATTTTGAGATCTTATGCAAGGAATGAATGCTGACATACAGGATGTCATCATTTTTATAAATCAAACGGACGGATTCCTGCAACTGTCCGTTGATATTTATCTTTTCCAAACCTGCAAACCGCCCGATGCCGTAATCCAAATGCGTAACATAATCTCCAGGTTGCAATTCTTTCAATACTTTCAAACTCAAAGCTTGATCTTTGGTAAATCCCTGCTTGATTTTGTATCCATGAAATCGCGAGAAAATCTGGTGATCCGTATAACACGCTATTTTCAAATCATGATCGATAAATCCTTCCCGAATGGATTTCACCTCCGGCACATATTCTATATCTGCCTTGAGATCTTCGAAAATATTATGAAACCGTTCAACCTGTGCTGTACTGTTGGTACAAATAAAACACTTGTAGTTTTTTTGATTTAATGCACGGATATCTTCGATGAGTAAATTGAAATTTTTGTTGAAACTGGGTTGTGCCTGACTATTGATATGCAGGATTTGCATTTCTTCAATTCTCTCGGGTTTGTTTTGATAAAAAACCAGGGAATAGTTTTCAAGCCCTTGCATGAATTCATCGGTACTGATAAATTCCCGGTTGCTGATCAATTGGATGGTGCGCTCCTCCTCATAATGTTTCATTTTATCTGCCTGCCGGTTTGCAGCTTCAAAACATTTATTCATCGATTCTATTGCTGCATGCAAATCATGAATCCAGATTACCGTGTCTTTAGGCAACAATTCAAAAAGACTTTCCTTGCTCTCCGTTTTGTAATCGGAGTGCATGTTTGGAATGATAGAAAATTTTGAAATGTTTTTATTGGAAAGCTGTGAAACGGTATCAAAAGTCCGGATACTTTCGACAAGATCATCATTTAATTCAATCCGGTAAGGAAGATCTGAAGCATAAGAAAACACATCGAGGATGCCGCCACGAACAGAAAACTGTCCCGGCTCATACACAAAATCCGTCCTGGTGAAACCATAATGATTCAGTTTAATCAGGATGTCATCAAGATCTATTTTATTATTTAATGAAAATTCAATTCTGGATTTTTCAATGGACTTACCCGATATCATTTTTTCAAAAATCGCTTCAGGATATGTAATTAAAATCCCCGGAGGTCCTTTGACCAGTTTATGCATGGCGTCGATGCGCTGCTGGTTTTGAAATGAATCGAGTTCTTCAAAAAAAAGCGGACGCCTGAATGAATCCGGAAAAAAAGAAAGTTTGGTTTCCGTTGAAAATTGTTCAATGTCATTTAAAAGATATGCAGCTTCTTCTTTGTCGCTACAAATGATTAAATAAGGTCTGGACTGATTTCTGAAGCTTGATAAAATCAAAAAGCTATCCCTGGATCCACAAAGACCCTCAATGATAATTTTTTGATTTTTTTCATGTTCCAAAAGTTGGGAAAGCTCCTTTCCTTTTGGATCCCGGGCGATGTAATCTTCAACCCGAAGTATATCCTGCTCCACGATGCAAAGATAAAGATTTAACCGCAAAGACACCTAGGAAGAACGCAAAGAACTCGAAAAATAAACCACTGAGAATAAGTATAAAACTTTGCGAACTTTGCGACAACTTTGCGACAACTTTGCGTCTTTGCGGTTCAGCATAACTATGCATCAATCTCATGAATATCCAAGTAAAATTCTACTCTCCGGTGAATACACCGTATTATTGGGATATCCCGCGATTGCAATTCCCTGGTTGGGAAGATATGCTCAGTGGAAAGACAAAGGATCGGAAATCGACCAGACCCTTTTAAATTTTTATCATTTCATAAATGACCATCCGAGATTAAAAGACAATGTATTGTTGGATGAATTGAATCAATACATAAAAAGTGGTGGACATCTGGAAAGTTCCATCCCATTTGGTTATGGATTGGGAAGTTCAGGCAGTTTCTGCGCGGCAGTTCTGGACCGATTTGGAATTGCTGATGTTGCGGTGGTGGAAGCAGACTCAGTAAAAAAGCAAAGAGAAATTGTATTTAATCTATTGAAAGAAATGGAAAATTTTTTTCATGGACAGAGTTCGGGACTCGATCCTATGGTCTCTTATTACCGTTGTGCTGTTCAGATTTGCAAAGGAGAAATCACTTTTCCGGATATTAACGTTCAGGATATATTTGTCAAATACGGGCTTTTCCTTGTGGACAGCAATCAGAAAAGGGATACACAACAATTGGTTTCTGATTTTAAAAACTCGATTCAAAATGATGATTATCGTTCCAAACTGGTAAATGAATTGGTTCCGTTCAATCAGGCATTAATAAGTTCCCTAATCGAGAATGACGATGATTCGTTTTGTGAAAGTTGGAAAAAATTAAGTGAAGTGAGTTTAAACGTATTTCCCGGAATGATTCCGGAACGAATGAACCGGTTCTGGAATCACGGCATCACATCAGAAAGTTATTATTGTAAATTATGCGGAGCCGGGGGCGGAGGATTGTTTCTGGTGATGGTAAAAGATGAAAAAGTATTTGAGCAACAACTTGCATTACACGGGTTGGATCTTTTCAGTTGAATCCGGGTTTAGCGGAAATTTATAAATCACAAACAGCGGGGGAATGTTAAAAGGAATGAGCTTCACCTTTACGGATCCGAAAATGGATTCATACAATTTTTTCCGCTTTAATGAATAATGGATTTGTATAAACGCACCTCCGGGGTTTAAAACTTTTTTACAAGACTGCAAAACAGCATTCGTGATAGGGTCTGGAATTATTGCAAATGGAAGTGCAGATACTATAGCATCAACCCGCTCAATGCTATGAAATGTCAGGTGTTCTTCCAGCTTTTCCGCCGAGTCCTGAACAATGATCAATCTCGGATCATTTAGTGCTCTGAGGCTTTTGCAAAATTGCTCATTCAATTCAAAGGCTATAAGTCTTGAATCCGGTTTCAATTCTTTGAGAAGGTACTTTGTAATCGCACCATCACCTGCACCTAATTCGACGAGCACATGGATCTTTTTAAATTCCAAAAGTTTGATGATTGATTTACATGCAAAAAAAGAAGTGCGGGTCACGGTACCAATCGTCTTCAAATTTTTTAAACCCTGCTTAAAAAATTCTAAACTGCTCATTTGTGATTTTTATCCTGAAGGTTCAGATAGTTCAGAAAAAGCAAAAGATCGGCATCCTGTAAAACGTGATCTATGATTTCGGCTCTTGTCATTTCCACGCCATCATCGAATGCTTTTATTTCAAGATTTGTATTGAATTGTGTCTGGTATTTTTTTAGATCACGTTCTGCATCTTTAAATGAAGTATACACTCCATAATAGTAGTCATACTTATTGTCGCTTGCACTTTTCTCGACATATACCAGGTCTTCAGATGCTTGAATCAGCGGATGATTCAGAATGCTGCTCGACTCACCGAGATACAGGGAATATTTCAAGACGGTCCTCAAGGTATAGAAAGGCCCGGGTTTATCCGACTTCATAGCATTCGCTATCGGAACAGGAGCATAATTTATTTTTACTGCACTGGTATCTGGTCTGACAATATAAACCTCAATGCGTTTATTCAACTTGTCCGCTACGGTCGATTTGTTTCCATTGATCACTTGCTTTGCAACGGGTAATGAAGCACCCAGGCCTATACACCGGATTCTTGTTTTGGAAATTTTATGATCAACCAAATACATTTCCAATTCTTCTGCTTTCTTGATTGAAAAATAAAGATTCACAGGATTTTGACTCTCTTCATAGGAATGCCCGATGAATTGAATGTTCAAGTCGGGATTCAATTGCAGCATGGCTACCAACCTGTCGAGAATTTTGGTGGTCCTGGGATTATGCAAATAATCTTCATCGTAATAATAAACCGGTTCAATAAAATAATTTTTCTGCTCTGCCTTTTTCAGGTTTAGAGTCAAAGATTCATCCATTTCTACCGGATTATTTTCTGAAGTCATCGATTCTGTTTCCATTAAACTCATTAAGGGACTTCCTTTTGATACCTCCAACTGCTCCGTTAAATCTTCTTTGAAATAAGCGAAATACAAATCATGTCCTCCCCGGTTATCCATTTTCCGGTTTGAACTGAAGATACCGGCCAATCCCTCATTGGTCAAATGAAAATAAATATCATCTCCTGTTGAGTTTACAGGAATGCCCAAATTCTGTGGAGTCGTCCATAGTTGCGCTTCAGGCTGATACTTTGATTTGAAAATATCATATGCTCCGATGGAATATAAATTGTCAGAAGAAAAATATAATGTCAATCCATCATTTGCCAGGAATGGATAATCTTCATTGAAAGCAGAATTAATTTTTGCTCCCAAATTGACAGCCCGGGACCATTCTCCGTTTTTAAAAACAGAGAGATATAAATCATAACCTCCGTATCCACCGGAACGGCAACTAGAAAAAATCATCAATGAATCCTGAAACACACTCACTGCATGATCTCCGATTTCAGATCGCACAGGATTGATAGAAAAATGCCCCGATTCAGAATTCTCATTGTTCAGCGTATCCAATATGAGGTTACCGTTCTGATCATTCCAGCTCCGGTAAATCATCAATACAGATCCATCATTGAAACATCCTAGTATCTGATCATCCATATTGGAATTTAAATTCGAATCCGGATGCCGGGATAAATTCCAGAATCCATTCAATTGTTTCATAATGAAAACATCAGAATGGAACCGTCCTTGTTTAAAATCAGTCATCCCTTCCGCATTTCTTTTTCCACCAGAATTATCCTGACGGATTGCACTGATAAAATACTGTCCGTTTTTGCCCGGATCCGGTACCGGTGCAAATTCATCTTCCACCGTGTTGATGCCGGCGCCTACAGATTCTACAATAGCTACTGGTGATCTCTTTTTGTACTTCAATCCTTTTTCACAACGAAGCAATTCATTTTTTACAAATAACCTTTGAGCATCATTCTTTCCAATCGTCCTCAAGTATCTTTTATAAGCTACAATGGCTTTCTCAAAATCATTTTTATGATGATAACATTTAGCCAGGATCAAATTGATGGCCTGATCATACGGATCCCATTGGTCAATTATTTTTTCGAAACAACGGATTGCGAATTCCAAATCATTTGCATGGTAACTGCTGATCCCTGCTTGCGTGAGCAGTTCCTTATCCTTTTCAATTTTTATCCAGGCGGATTTATAATTTTTACTTGCTTCGTAAAAGTCCTGACGTTTATAATTTTCATTCGCAAGTTTGAGAAACTCAGATTGCGATTGTATTCCTGTAATAATAAATGAGGATAATGCTAAAAGAAGCAGTTTAATTTTAAACCTGTGCGACAAACAACGATACATCAAATCGCCTGATTGCCATCAAATTGCTCGAGGTAATCGCCAACTCTTCTAAGAAATGATCCACCCAATGCTCCATCAACGACACGATGATCATAAGACAATGACAAGAACATCATATGTCTGATCCCAATGGCATCTCCGGAAGGTGTTTCTATTACTGCCGGTTTTTTCTTAATTGCTCCGGTAGCCAGAATGGCAACTTGCGGTTGATTGATAATTGGTGTGCCCATCAGATTACCGAATGTTCCAACATTGGTTATGGTAAACGTACCATCCTGGATTTCTTCTGGTTTGAGTTTATTGTTTCGCGCACGTTCTGCAAGATCATTTACCTGATAGGTGATGCCGACGAGATTCAGTCTGTCAGCATTGCGTATGACCGGAACAATTAAATTGCCCGAAGGCAAGGCCGCAGCCATTCCAATATTGATATCCAGTTTCTTGATGATCTGTGTCCCCTGTATCGAAATATTTACCATCGGAAAATCTTTGATGGCTTTTGCAACCGCTTCAATAAACACAGGAGTGAATGTAATTTTTTGATTGTATTTTTTCAAAAATGCATCTTTGACTTTATCCCGCCACATGACAATCGGCGTCACATCCACTTCAACAAATGAAGTCACATGAGGTGAAGTATGCTTGCTCATGACCATGTGATCTGCAATGAGTTTCCGCATGCGATCCATTTCAATAATTTCAACATTACCGCTGACGGAAACAGCAGGTGCAGTATAAACCGGTGCTGATGTTTTTGAGGCTTCAGAAATTGCCGGCTGTGCTGATTTATTATTTGAAAGATAGGTGATGAGATCCCGCTTGGTAAGTCGGCCTTCCAATCCCGAACCGGGAATGCCCTCCAATTGAGATATAGAAAGGTTTTCTTGTTTAGCAATGTTTCTAACCAATGGTGAATAAAACCGGTTTGAAGAAATTTTCTGATCCTGACTCGGGGACGAAATCACCGGTGGAGCAGGAGGGGTCGCAGATGGTGTTTGCATTTTTACTGAAGTGTCCGCTACAGGACTTCCATTGGATGCAGATGGTGCTTTCGCTTCAGTTTCAATATGAGCGATGACTTTTCCGATGGCAACCACATCATTTTCTTTATAAAGTATTTTAGAGATGATCCCTTTTGAAGGAGACGGAATTTCACTGTCCACTTTGTCTGTAGCGATCTCCAATATGGTTTCGTCCTGTTCGACGGCATCTCCTTCCTTTTTAAGCCACTTCAAAATGGTCGCTTCCATGATGCTTTCCCCCATCTTGGGCATGATCAAATCCACTTTAGCCATAGTCAAAATTTTGGGTGAAATTACGCAATTTGAGGGGATGAGTCTATAGGCTCCAGCAATTCTGTGGGACAGGTTCCGGCAGCAAGCCGAAGGTTTTTTGATGTTTATCTTTTAGAATTTAATTTAGGCGCCCTGTTGAAAATTTTTTGAAACAAGTTTGGAAGGTAATTCATTCCTCCCTACAGCCTTCAGCCTTCAGCCTATAGCCTTCCCCTAAGCATTTTCCAGAATTCAATGAGAGCAAATGTAGTCGCAGCTTCAATGTTTCGTTGCCGGTCCCGGCTGAATAAGAATCTCTTTGTTTTGACGGCGTCTTTGGATCCACAGGCTATCCAAACTGTTCCGACCGGTTTTTCAAGAGTTCCTCCACCTGGTCCTGCAATGCCGCTTGTTGCAATCGCATAATCAGATTCAAACAACTGGCAGGCTCCTTTTACCATTTCGCGAACACATTCTTCACTGACCGCACCATACTGATTTAGAATTTCTTCCGGGACTTTCAATTCATTTTGCTTGATCGCATTTTGATAGGCAACAAGACTTCCCTGAAAATAATCAGATGCTCCCGGAATGGAAGTGATTTTATGAGCTATATATCCCCCGGTACAACTCTCTGCGGTACTCAGGGTTTTATTTTGATTTCTCAACAGAATTCCCAGTTCTGCTTCAAGACTGGTATCATCGTATCCAATAATGTTTTCCGGTAAACAGGTATCAATGATTTTCCTGCACTCCAATATTTGTTGCTCAATAAATTTTACATCTTCATGTTTTCCGGTCAATCGCAATTTGACTTGTCCTTGTGATGGTAAATATGCCAGGGAAACAATTGCAGACCATTCCATTAACTTCGGTTCAATAATATCTGCTATTTCCGTTTCGCCCATACCCACGGTATGTATCGTGTGATGAATTATTTTAATGGTATTTTGAAATGATGCCATTCTGGGCAATACCCCATGGATCATGATGTATTCCATTTCATAAGGTACTCCGGGCATGGAGATATAAATCTTATTGTTGTGTTTCATCCACATGCCCAATGCGGTTCCCATTTGATTATCCAGCAATTCCGCATGAGAAGGCAGGTAACACTGTGCCATATGAAGTTCCGTTACAGGGATCTTTCGTTTATTGAGCATCATCGTCAGATGAGCTTTGTTTTCTTCATTAAACACCAATTCCCGGTTCATGAATTTGGCAAGAGTCTTTTTTGTAATGTCATCTTTTGTTGGACCAAGTCCTCCTGTCATTAAAATGAAATCGGATTGGTCACTTGCTTCATTCAAGGCTTTAAGAATTTCATCTTCCCGGTCAGCAACCGTCCACTTTTTAAAAATCTCTAAGCCTTCTTTATACAATAATCTTGCAATAGTGGCGGAGTTGGTATCTACAACTTGTCCGAGCAGGACTTCATCTCCGATAATGATTAGTGAAATTTTCATTGTTCATGTTTTCTACAAATGATTTCAAATCGAATGGATAAGGTGAATTCTGTTTATGTAAAATCTTTCATTTGCTTTTTGTAGTCAAGCACTGAAGATTATTTTTTTTATATAATAATCATTTCAGTAAACTAAGATTAGAAATCAAACCGAATCTTGTCCAGATTCATTCTGAATCCACCGCTGATCCAAACCGTATTGCTTTTTTGCTGTTCAAGTTTTGCGTTTCTGAAATTCAGGTTGAGATCCAACCATGCCCTGTAAAACAATCTGTAGGATATGCTCAAACTTCCACTCAAAACCGTATTGGAAATGCCCTGTGTTGTGGTATGACCAAAATCTGAAGAGCGAGTATCATAATCCAGTAAAATATTCCCTCCATTGTTGACTCCTGTGCTGTCGAGTCCCTTTGAATAATAATGAGTATGACCCGAAAACGTCCACCTCTGATCCGGTTCATAATGGAATGCAAACATCAATTCTTTGAAATTGGCGCCAAGCGGATGCGCAAGTGCCTGTTGATAATGACTATAGTTGGCTATACTGTCACGAAAAGAATATGTAAAAGGTCGTGCCTGATTGTATTCAAGTTGCACAAGTAAATTTTTAAGACCAAATGCATTGATGTATTTGCAACCCATTTGGAATCCATATTTATTTCCCCACCATCCCCTGGAACTGAAAAATTCTTTCAATAAAAATTCATCAAAAAGAATCTGACCATAGAGTGAAAACCTTTTGTAAAGCAGAACATTCGAATGAAATCCAATGAACACATTGTCGGGACTGCCTAACGAATGCTCGATAAAACGATAGAGAATTACCGGATTGAGATATTGCAGTTCGAAACTATTTTTTCTGGAAAAAACTACGGATTCATAAATACCTGCATTCCAGTTTTTGGTCAGGTTGATGCTCAGATAATGTGCGGCCATGTATTTCTTATCCAGCAAACGATCGCCTTTGTCACCATTGCTTTCCGGAGTCAATTCGGTAAAGAGGTTTTGATAATGGAGTTTCCAGATGTTCGTGTTTATCTTTAAATAAAATCGTGGTGTTGAAAAATCAGAAAGAAATAAACTTCTCATACCACTTCCTATAAATTGTCTTCCGTGTCCCAAACTGATCTGTACATGTTTGCTGGCTTTAAATTCAACATTGGCCTCTGCAAGCAGGAAATCATAAGCCCGATTCACTTTGGGAAACTTACTGTTGTATATTTTGTACAATCCGGCTCCGGGTAAACTTTGATAGAGGTCAACATAGTCATGAACATAAGCAGGTACGGTGAGCTGCGTTTCGACAATGTCTGTGTAAAAATAAATGCGCTCGTCAACATTTCCCTGCACTCTGATTCCCCTCCTGTTAATAAACAACAGATTGGTATCCTGCTTTCCCAATTCAAAATGCAACAGGGGATCCAGACTGATATGAAAATTCTTTTTGTACGCGCTCAGAAAATGAGTACCATCTTTGTAAAAATATTTTAGAAAGGGTTTGGACTCCTTCAGATAATAAAAATCGGGATTGGAAATTTCAGAATCCTTATACATCACTTCGACATGATCTTTCACAAGTTGTATCGCAGTTGAAGAATCCAATGCGCTGTTGAATAATTTTAAATTTAAAATTTCATCAATAACTTTACTTTTATTCAGGGGTCTGACTTGAAGATGATTTGAAAATAACCGGCCGCTTTGGATTTCAATTTGATCGAGGTGGCAGAGTTGATCGGATGCCGTTTGAAAATGTCCCTGCGCATTTAATGCCGCACTAATAAAAAACATGAATAAAATTCCGGTAACGTTCATATTTTAAAATCCAAAAGATAAGACTTTATATACTGATCAAATAATTCTTCATGGTAAAACTTCACATCAATCGGTATGGCATAGATTTCAATCCCGCGTTGTTCGAAAAACTCCCTGAATAATTGCAACCGCGTTGCGTCTTTTTCTGTAGTCAGGATCATCTTGTTGGGATGAGAAATCTGATCGTGCTTCACCAACAAACCCTGCAGCTCTGATTCTGTAAAATAATGATGATCTTCAAAATTGTAATCAACAACAGAGGCCACTTTAGATGATAAATAGTTGATGAGATATGAAGATTGTGCAATGGCACTGATCAGGGTGATATGCAGACCGGGATTCAAAAAGAATTGTTTTTCTTTCTTAAAAATATGATATGGAATGCCATATTGAATTTTAGAAAAGAATAAGGTCTGATGATCCCGCAATTGCAGCTTTTCTCTCCACGATGAAAATTCTGTTTCCGTAAGGTGATCGGGACATTTTGTAACAATAATGACGTCGGCCCTCATCGCTCCGAATCTCCATTCTCTCAATCGTCCGCTGGGCAATAAATAGTCATCGACATAAGGATTTGAAAATTCAGTAAGGAGAATATTCAATCCAGGTTTTACGCCAAGATGCTGAAATGCATCATCGAGCAAAATGACATTCAATTCCGGGAAATTGCGAAGGAGTCTGGGAATTCCAAGAGATCGGTTTTCACTCACGGCGATAGGTATCTCAGGGAATTTGGTTTTCATTTGAAGAGGCTCATCGCCTACCTCCTTCGCATTATGATCCTTGTCGACTAATAGGAATCCACTGGTATTTCGCTTGTATCCTCTGCTCAATACCGCAATGTGTACATAATCTTTGAGCATCCGGATCAGATATTCAATGTGCGGTGATTTACCGGTACCTCCCACCGAGAGATTCCCGATCGAAATGACCGGGAAACTGAACCTGACCGCCTTAATGATTCCGGTATAAAATAAAGACTGGTAAATGCTGACACCGATCCCATAGAGCAAGGAGAATGGAATCAATAAAATAGAAATGATTTTCTGCACGCTATTTAAAGAAATATTGAAAGCCCAGTTGTGGAATGGCCAGGCTTAGATTACTCGTTGGACTTCGTAAGCCAGGTTTCTTGTCTGTATTTTCGATGTCTGTCAATGAATAATCTGATTGAATTAAAAGGTTAATGCTTAACTTCCTGAAATGATATTGTATTCCTAAACCCAGCACAAAATCAATAGTCGATGATGAATAATAGTCTTTCACGTCAACCAAAGATGAACTGTAGATTCCAAATACCTGCATCCTGGAACTTTCCGCTTCAGAAAGCACACTGATTTGAAGTCCGGCAAGAGAAATGAATGACAATTTCTTATCCGGTTTTAAAGTATAAGTAAACAATACCGGAATTTTTAAATAATTCAAGCTGGTCTTAAAATTTGCATTGGGATTGCCTAACGTTGAGTAATCCTGCCCTTGCCGGGAATAATTGATTCCGGATTGAAGCCCGATCCTCGAATTGAATTTATATCCCAGATCCATGCCGAACGCTTGTTTATAGGTGTTTTCATAATTCAATTCGCCTCCTTTGTCAGCATCGTCTGAATTCAAAATCCAGGTTGCCTGAAACGCTCCATGCAAGCCGGAGTAAAATCCCACTTGTTGGGCCTGAGAAGAAAACGCCATCAGCGTTACATAAAAATACATCAACAGTTTTTTCATCGGATAATTGTTTAATTGTTTAAATGATTCCTTGTTAAAATGTTGATTTGAAAATTGAATTCAGGAAATGCAAATTGGTTGTCGCCAACTCTTTCTTTATGTTGATTAATAGTTGTGTTGAAAATAGAAAAATTTTTAATCACTTGCAAATGGACTCTGGTCTGATAGTTTATTGAAAGTGGGTTTTTAGAATTTCGTTGCCAATCGTACAGGAAGTGCATTTTTTATGAGTACAATAATTCTGAAATAACTGTATGCCTCCCTGACTGTGACCCGAATGATCAAAGACAAAATTAAAATTTTTCCACATATGACTGATATGATTGGACTCCGGTTTTATTTTTTGAAGATGGTTTATTGCTTTTTCCATATAGGAATCCTGCTTGTAAATGGTCCCATAAGCAAATAACAACGGGCAGATGGCATTGATGATGATGATGTCTTTGGTTTGTCTGCCGAGGGACGGCTTTTTAAATTTCGAAGTCTTTCTTCCAAACATATAGTGCTCATTCCAGTATTCCGGAGGATTTACCGCCAGCAAAGCATAAAGCTCCGATATCGTGTTCACTTCAATCAGCCTGGAAAATAAACCCTGCTGGTGGGTTAACAAGGAGCACAATTGGGCAATGCGTAAGGCCGGGAAGTGGGAGGGTCGCAATCTCAGCAATTTCCATTCAAAAGAATCCATTGGATGGACCTTGAATTTTTTTTGAAGAAAACGAAACTCATGAAATAAGGACCTGCGATATTCATCCCCTGCATCATCTTCCAACAACCCTGCGGTACCAAAAAAAAGTGCCGCCAATTGAAAAGGATCGTGAATCAGCTTTGTAATTAATGTGTAAGGCAATCGCCGGCACAATTCATCCATAGCATCCCCATTGACCGGTGCAACGATATAATGTGCAATTTTATGAAAGAGCATGGCTTCCCAATTCCATTGCAGGGCAGCCAGTTCGGTTTTGCATTTCTCCGTTTTTTCTTCCATGCGTTCAAACATCATGCGTTCGATTTGAGCAGACTTCACCATGGGTGCAACGCGTCCCAGAAAAGACTGACACGGAATGATATGCTGATTTTGCATCAAGACTTCATAATTGCGCAACAAATCCGTGTCAATCCAATTTTTGAGTTCAATGCATGCAATGATTCTTCCGGACCAATCGATTTCCC
>JBGAWX010000053.1:0-15290 GCA_044227375.1 Saprospiraceae bacterium | reverse complement strand
AGAATCCATACTGTGTCTATTCCTTGCACAATCAGATTTTCATTAAATCAAATGTTGATCGAAATAATGTGAGGTTTGAATTATTTGATGCCACGGGAAACTTAGTTTGTTTTGAAAATCTGTTTCTTCATTCATCGTATTTGACCTCTTTTAATTGCCCGGATCTTAAACCAGGAATTTATTTTTTCACGATACTGTTCGCCAATGAACTTCAAACACAAAAGATCTTTATTAATGCAAACTAATATTGCTTATTTATCACTTGGCTCCAACATTGGGGACAAGTTAAACCACATTGAGCTTGCAAAAAAAGAACTTGTTCTGCGTATTGGCGAACTTATAAAAAAGTCATCACTGTACATCACGGAAGCCTGGGGCAACACCAAGCAAGAGGAATTTTTAAATCAAGTCGTTGCAATAAACACTAGCCACACACCTCATTCTCTTTTGAAAGAACTATTAAATATAGAAATCGAGTTGGGAAGAATCCGCAACAAACGGAATGATCCCCGAACCATTGATATTGATATTTTATTTTATGATGATGTGATTATTTCAACAAATGAACTTAAAGTCCCTCATCCCAGGTTGCATCTCCGGAAATTTGTATTAATTCCCATGACTGAAATTGCTCCAACGTATATACATCCGGTTTTTAAAAAAACGATTAACGAATTACTGAAACAATGCGAAGATAATTCCCACGTCAAAAAAATCAGCTTACATGAAATCAAATCCGAATAGATACATCTGTATTGAAGGAAACATAGGCGCCGGCAAAACGACATTTTGCCAAATGATTGCATTGGAACACAACTGCAAAGTCATTCTCGAAGAATTTGCAGAAAATCCATTTCTTGAATATTTCTACAGGGACCCTGCAAGATATGCCTTCACAGTGGAATTGTTTTTTCTTTCCGAAAGGCAAAAACAAATGCAGCAAGAGGCTATGCAAACCGATCTCTTCTATAAATTCATTCTATCTGATTACAGCATCTTAAAAAGTCTGCTTTTTGCAAGGGCAAATTTATCAGCTGAAGAATATAAACTTTTTTATAAAATTTACCAAGCCCTTACTGTTAATCTTCCCAAACCGGATTTGATCTTGTATTTGCACAGGGAGACAGCACATGTGCAAAGCAACATCTCCAAACGCGGCAGATTATTTGAAAGCGACATCACCACCGAGTACCTTCATAAAATACAAGAAAGCTACTTTGATTTTTTCAAGAGCCAGTTTATCGTTCCGGTTGTGGTCGTCGACTTAAATGATCAGGATTTTGCAAAAGATCAAAGAATATTTAAAGAACTAGAAAACATATTGTTTACAAAGTTCACACCCGGTCTTCATCACATTAAAATTATAAATCAATAACAATGAAAACTTTTATTTCGTCTATTTTTTCATCCTGCCTGGGTACACTTCTAGCCCTTGGACTTCTCATTTTAATTTTGGGAGCCATCGGCGCGGGTGTAATGTTAAAAAACAAACCCGATGTTCATATCAAGGAAAATTCAGTCTTAAAACTGGACATACCGGATGTACTTCCTGAGCAATCCAACAACATTCCGTTTGATGCTTTCGAATTCAATCAGAATGTTACTATTGGATTGCATGATTTGGCTAAAACCATTATCCATGCATCCAAGGATCCTAAAATTAAAGGCATTTACATAAGTGGTAGCTCATATGAACACGGATACGCCAGTTTGAAAATAATTCGCGATGCTTTGATAGATTTTAAGAATCAGGGGAAATTCATAGTGAGCTATAGTAATTTTTTAGACAACAAAAATTATTACATAGCGTCCGTATGCAACAAAATCTTTTTACATCCTCTGGGTTTCTTAGACTTAAAAGGATTTGGTATTACTACCGTCTTTATGAAAGAGTTTTTCGATAAAGTTGGAATTGACTTTAATGTATACTATGCCGGCGAGTTTAAAAGCGCCACAGAAATTGTGCGATTCAACAAAATGAGTCCACAAAACAGACTGCAGTTAAAAGAATACATCGATAGTCAATACCAACAATATCTTGATGAAGTGTCAAAGTCAAGGAATTTATCCTATGAGTCTTTAAAATCCAATTTCGACCAGTTTGCTTCTCATTCCCCTGACCTTGCTTATTCATATAAAATAATTGATTCCATTGCTTATGAATCCGATGCTTTTTCCTATATGCGCAACGTGATGGGTTCAAAAGAGCAGGATAAAATTGAATTTATTAAATTCCAGGATTACTTTGAAAATGTAAAATCAAAAAATGAAGACTATTCCAGTTCAAACAGA
This sequence comes from Saprospiraceae bacterium, assembly GCA_044227375.1. Classification (GTDB taxonomy): domain Bacteria; phylum Bacteroidota; class Bacteroidia; order Chitinophagales; family Saprospiraceae; genus Vicinibacter. The sequence continues at coordinate 12,998 of JBGAWX010000053.1, read as the reverse complement.
ATTGCTGTGGTTTTTGCTGAAGGTACTATCACTGATGCTCATGGCGAAGAAGGACAAATTGGAGCCCGGTATTTAAAAATTTTAAGAGATGTTAGAACCACAAATAGTATAAAAGGTATGGTTTTAAGAGTTAATTCAGGTGGCGGTTCTGCTTTGCTAAGCGATGAGATCCTAAAAGAAATTGATTTGATCAGGGCACAAGGAAAACCTGTAATCGTGAGCATGGGAGATTATGCCGCCTCAGGAGGTTATTACATAGCTTGCCATTCGGACAGCATCTTTTCAAGTCCATTTACACTTACAGGTTCAATCGGTGTATTTGCTCTTATTCCCAACTTCAATAAACTCATGGGAGATAAAATTGGTATCGATGCAGATACTGTTGGCACGGGACCCATGTCAAATAAATTCAGTACCCTGTTACCATGGGGTAAAGAAGAAGCGGAAATTCTTCAGGCAAATGTCAATCACACTTACAATCGTTTTATTTCTGTAATCTCTACTGGCAGAAATTTAGAAATTGACAAAGTAAAAGAAATTGCTAAAGGTAGAATTTGGGGAGGCCGGAAGGCAATTGAACTCGGCTTGGTAAATCGAATAGGAACTCTTGATGATGCCATTGCTTCAGTTGCAAAATTAGCATCCATTGAAAAATACAGAATCAGTGAATTCCCAAGTCAAAAAGATCCCCTGCAAAAATTACTTGATAAAATGCAAGGTAAAGATGAAGAGAATGGCTCTTCAATAAAGGCAATGGTTCTAAAAAACGAACTCGGTTCCATGTACAATTGGTATCAGGAAGTTGAATATTACAAAAAGAACAAAGGCCTCCAAATGAAATTGCCATTCATTTTGAGTCAAAGCAATTAGGGCTATAAACGCATTGCAGAATTAAAATAGCTCACAGATAAAGATTGGGTCTTTCCTAAATTATGAATCGTTGTATACAAAAGAAAGGCGCTTAAAAACAAGAACAGTCTTCTCAACTGAATGAGAAGACTGTTCTTATTTTATAATAAATCTAACAAAAATCCTAATCGAGTATTATCATTCTTCTGGTAGCAGATTGATCACCTGAATCCAGTTGATAGAAATACATTCCGGAACCGCGCAATTCATCTCTCTTCACTTTAATCACATTCAATCCTTTAGTAGCTTGAATGTTGGTGAGATAAATCACTTTTCCAGTAACATCATAGATGCTCAGTTTAGCAGGAGCATTTTGGTTTACTCTGAAGCTGATTTCAGTTTCCTTGTCAAATGGGTTTGGAGCATTTTGGTATAATTCGAATATACCAGCTTCTTCCATTTTATCTGAGCGTACATTCAACTTAACTCCGTTGATTTGGTAATCTGAATGATAAGCTTCAGCAGCAGTCACATCGCTGGTGATTGCAAACATTTTACTTACATCACCACCACCAAGAACTTCGAAATGCACAGCAAACAATACGTCTTTATCTGAAAAAGACATTCCTTGTTTCGCATTCCAGCTCATGGTCAAAATACCATCTTCCAAACGATTTGTTCCAAAGTTTGAATCATCCACCTGAAGTGAACCTGACTCAATTCCTTTGAATGCAAGATTACGAGCATCAAAATTCAAAGTGAACTGAAATCCACTGACATCCTTAAAGTCAGAAGCTTTTACCTTCATTGTATAAGCATCTCCAGAATTCAATGTTGATTCATCAATAAAGAGATTCAAATCCTGTGAATTTCTTCCACTGATATTTCCATTTAAATTGCTTGCAACAGCAGAGTTGTTTACGTCTCCCATTTTAATCGCAATAAAATCAGCCTTATTGGAAGAATTCAACACTACAACATTCTTTTCTTCCTGGAATTCAAATGGTTTTTTAGGATCAAAGAATACATAATCAGATGGCACCATTACCCATGAACTGACTTTAGTAAATTCAGAATTAATACCCAAGACCAGTTTTCTGATTTCAGAAATATCAGCAGCAGTGATAGCGTCTGAATTATTAACATCAGCAGCGATTAACTTATACGGACTTTCCAATTCTTCAATACCAAGGATATGTCTTTGGATTTTTACAATATCCGCTGTAGAAACACCATTCGTTGCCGCATCATTGCGCTTAGATTTTACAACAAATGATTTGTTCAATTCAAGATCACTAAATAAATAGTATCCTGTATTTCCTGTTTCAATTTGTTTGGTTTTTACATTATTGTCGTATAACTCAACGCCAACTTTTGCAGTCAAATCTCCATTTTCAGTTCTGATCAATCCATTAACATTTCCACTATTCAGTGTAGCCGGATTAGGACAAATGTTTTGGTTGTCCTGAACAATTACAGCAGTTGCACAATAGTCTTTGTTGCCTTCTTCGTCTTCAACCCACATTTGTACATTGATAACGAGCTCATCAGATTTCTTTTGTTTAACGAAATCATCACAACAAACTCTTATGCTTTTCTTGCTTGTATCTCCATCGAAGTAATATTTCAACCTATTCTGTGGAGTACAATTGTCCGAACTATTCAAATTCAAATCCTTGGCCCAGATGTCAACACATCCTGATGACGGCATTGGAACCGTAATAATTCCAGTAAGACAATATGGTGTTGGTGCTTTACAATCTTTCACTTCGAACAGAGTACAGCATTGACCAACATTTCCACATCCATCTTCAACATACCAACAAATTCTGTGTACGCCAATCGGATAAATACCGCTGGCATCAAACGGATTGTTTGGATTATCTGCATAAGGATTGTTGTGAGTCGCAGGTTTTATTCCCTGAGAATATTCTTTCAATGTTAACTTACCGACATTGAGGTCAAAAGTTCCATTGTTGAATAAATCCACTTTATATTCATGCAATAACCAATCTACAGGTGTACATGAATCAGTAGCTGTAACAGTCAAACGAATGTGTCCAAAACAAGTACCTAAAGTTGAATTAAATACTGCAGGCTCGCATACTCCGACATTACATGTAACCACAGGCTTCACCTGATCCCTTACTTTTATGACTTGGGTAAATTCCCATCTTCCTTTTTCTCCGTTCAGATTCGGATCATACTGACACCAATCGATAACAACCCATTTACGCAAGATCTTATAACATGCATCGGGTTCAATAGTAAAGATTTCATCAAAATTTTGAATCACAATAAGGTTGCAATGATTTCTTGCTCCATTTACTACCTGAGGTTTTCCCAACAATGGATTATCAGGACTGATGTCTGCACCACAACCGTTGATATACGTACCGAGCCCAGCACAATCAGGCCATATAATATCATCATTAGGATCACAATGATTACCGCGATTTACGTAAAATGGATCACAGTTAACAACCCAAATTGTCTGAGTTGCGCTCACTATAACACCATTAGGACCTTTTGCAGTGACATCTCTCAATACCCTTCCCTGTCCGCACACTCTCAAGTCTCTGACATTAATTGTAGGAGATGCTGAACAAGAAGATAAAACATATCCGTCAAATCCCCAAACCACCTCGTAGGTTTTATCTGGGTGATTTGCATCATACAATGTATTGAAATAATCACAAGCTTTGTTATTTGCTGGTTGCAACTGAGGTGGCAAACCGGTTTGATAACCAGGATAACCTGTGATATTGTTTTTATCGCAATAGTAACTGCAAACTACATCAGTAGTTGTTACTTTTCCTCTCCATGCAAGGTCGTTTACAACTTTACCAAAAGTTGCATTGTTTGGATCGGTTAATGAGTTTACATCAAACCAAAAAGCACAGCTCACGACGATATCCGGAGGAGCAACTACAGTAGGAATGCTCTTGTCCTGAACTTCCACTTCCACCATGCAATCGCTGTAGTGTCCGTATAAAAATCCATTTTGATCCATAAATCTTGGTCTCAATGGTCCTGTACCCGGGTCTCTATCAAACACACGGAATACAACTCTTACGGTCTTACCAACATCTGCACAACAGAATAGGACATAGTCATCAAAGTATACCTGGTTGCCATCGATAGACAGATCATCATCTCCGTTGACACCATTGCAACACGCTTTATTGTCTTTGGTGCTTCCGTTATTCGTTCCCAACAAATCATCCATACAAATTGCTTTGAACCATAGATGAGAAGAACAATTATCGAAAGAGCCATCGTCAAATGTTTCAGCCCATACCTTTGCAGTATTAAGCCCAGGACTTTGACTACCTGTTATAGAAACTACAGTCTTCTGATCGCAAACTGCATTAGGAGGAGTATTATCTTGAACATTGAGGACCACTCTTTTTTCTGTGATATTACCACAGCAGTCCTCTGCAACAATATAAGCGTTTTGGATACCAAGAGGAAGATTTACCACGACATAACCTGAAACATCATTGCCCAATACCGTTCCATTTTCCACTTGAATTGTGTAATGAACTTCATTGGAGCAATTGTCGACTATCCATGCTGGAGCAACATCCCAACGACCTTCACATCTCCATGGATCCGTACTTACAATCAAGCTATCCGGGTAAAGTACTTGTGGTGGCACATTGTCCATCACTTTAATTATCTGATTTGTATCTTTTACTTCTCCGGTACACCAGTTAAGTAAAGTCCAAATTCTAAGTATTTTATAACAACCAACAGGTCCTGCATCGCATCCTGGTTTAGCAATATCAATTTTTATATCCCTAAAAGTAGAAGCAATATTAGAACATCCGGAATTTCCTGGCTCCCCAGTTCCTTGCCACAAAACATACTGATCACCAAACCAGCACTGATAGTTTTCACCATAGTAAATAGTTTTTGGACTTGGATGTCCTGCATATTCTCCGGATTCAATATAATTCCAACCCAATGGTCTTGGAACTCTTACCGTTTGACCGGAGCCAATCCATACAACACTATCCAATAAATAACCATCGACACAATTTGCCCATGGCAAAATGTGTGAAGCGACATTAAAAGATTTATCTGCTTTTTCATCGCATTTTAATGCTACAGTATGACCTGGAAGCAACAGTCCATCCCAGTTCAAAGGATATGTAAGACTATTTAAATCTCCAAGTTTTACAGTAATCCTCTGTACACATGTATCTCTGTTGCCGGATTCATCCACTGCAATAAAATGTCTTATGATAATTCTATCATAACCTAATCCACAGGATCCCTTGGAAACCACATCATAATACGAAGGAAAATAATCACCGCAAGCTTCAACAGTTTTAGGTTCTCCCGTCGCAATAGGATCTGTACTCTGATAACACTCAACAGTTACATCATCAGGACAATCCATTATTGGTGGAAGCTTGTCTTCAACACAAACTTTACCCCAACATGAATTTCCGGTTGAAATTTCTTTGATGGTAATTTTTAAGCATTTCCCGATATGAGAGGCACCTATCTGTACAAAAGGTGTCAGTGGTTCGTCATCCACTATTGCATTGGTCACCCAATCACGCGCTATGACTTCATACAAGAAATTTGGACCAGCCTGCTCCAATAAGTGCTGTGGCCTTATTGTCGCTTTACAGTTCTCGTCTAAACTCACCTGAATCAAATCATGGCACACCAATTGTCCAGCGAGGACAATCTCTCTTGGTTCATTTGCAGTAAAACCTAAGTTAACCGAAAACAAAACCAGTAAAATCATAAGACTACTTTGTTCAAGTCGTCTTTTAATACGTAGTAAGCATCGTCTATTCATACAATCGATTTTGGATTTAATTAAAACTAATTTCTTGCTTCATCTAATTTGAGATCTGTAAAAGAATGAGCAGACCCAAATAAGGAGTGATGAGTAGACTGGTATTAAATTTAATTTGCTAGGAAATGCTAGATTCCTTGCATGCTCTCATTGAATAATTTCAGTTGACAATTATTCATTAGGAGTTTTTCTGAGCACACAATGATCACGCATTTAAAAGCGTGCTGCAAGAAATTAAATAGATTTTTTTATTTGAGATGTTTAAACTTGATAGACATAGGAAAATAAACATAGCACTACCTCAATTAATTTAAATATGTACCGAAGTAAAATTAAATAAATTGATATAGTGTTTTCCTACCTTTTAATAGTATTAAATAGAGAATGTTTCTATAAATCCTATTATGAAGACGACATATTAAAACTTATTCTAAAATCATGCCAAAAAAAAAGGGACGGTTTTCACCGTCCCTGCGAGTTTTATAAGATGAGTTTGATTATTCGATCACTACCATCCTTTTAGTTGCTGTATGGTCAGCGGCATCTAATTGATAGTATAATACTCCGCCTGCATTGAGTTCAGATTTCAATACTTTAACAGTATTCAATCCTTTCACTCCCTGCAACTCGTATACTCTAACCACTTTGCCAGTTACGTCATATATACTCAATTTAGCAGCACCAGCTTCTGGTAATCTGAAACTAATTGCTGTTTCTTTTGAGAATGGGTTTGGTGTATTTTGATACAAATCAAATATTCCACTTTCCACAACACCTTTATCAGTACGTACTCCAAGACTTACATCTTTAATGTTTAAGTCAGCATCATAAGCTTCTGCTGCAGTAACATCACCTGTAAGTGTGATCAGATTACCAATATTGGATTTACCATGAGCACGGAATACCACAGTGAATAAGGTTTCATTTGCATCTACACTTTGAGCTACTTTGCTGTCCCAGCTGGTAGTCAAGACCCCTTCGTTTACTCTGTTTGTTCCAAAGTTTGATTCATCAACTTTAACAGAACCAGCCTCAATTCCTTCGTAAGTCAATGCCTCACGATCGAATTTCAAAGTGAACTGGTAACCGGTAATGTTTTTGAAGTCACTTGCTTTGAAAGCTACTCTGTAAAGTTCGCCAGCAACTGTAGCGCGGTCATCTATTTCCAGATGCAACTTGCCATTACTTCTAGAACCACTTCCAATCAAATTTGAGTTCGCTTTTGCGTCTAAAGTAACATCTCCCATTTTAACTGCTACAAAATCTTCTGTAACATTGGAGCCATTAAGAATCGGGACATTCAAGTCTCTGGGTGCATTCCATGGTTGTGATGGATTTGGAAATACATAACTCTTTGGTATAAACGTCCATGACTGCACATTTTTAAATTCACTTGTTATACCCAAGATGAGTTTCCTGATTTCAGATACGTCAGCTGCAGTAATTGCTCTACTTGCGTTTACGTCAGCAGCAATCAATTTGTATGAACTGTTCAATATATCAATTCCAAGAATGTGTCTTTGAATCTTAACGATATCAGCAGTACTTACGCCATTTCTATGATTATCATTCCTGTTCAATGTAACATTGTAGTTTGCAGGTTTCAAATCTCCAAACAAGTATGAACCACTGTTTGAAGTAGTCATACTCTTCATCATATTTGAAGATACCAGCAATTCCATATGGGCCTGCTCAGTTAATGATCCATTTTCAGTTTTTAGATCTCCATGTATTTTACCAGTTAAAGAAGTATTTGGACAGATATCCTGGTTATCCTGAACGATAATTGTTGTTTTGCAATAGTCTGTGTTTCCTTCTTCGTCTTCAACCCACATTTGTACTTCTACAAACAACTCATCATTAGCACCTGCTGCTACGAAATCATCACAACAGATCGTCTTGCTGGTTGCTGTTGGGTCACCATCAAAGTAGAACAACAGGTCATTTGCATCTGTGCAATTGTCAAAGCTTCCTCTATCAAGATCTTTTGCCCATACGGTAATACAGCCTGATGTTGGCATTGGAACTGTAATAACTCCAGTCAAACAGTAAGGTGTTGGAGCTTTGCAATCTTTAACTTCAAACAACTGGCATACTGTACCAATATTTCCACAACCATCTTCTACAAACCAGCAGATCTTATGGATTCCGATTGGGTAAGTACCACTTGCATCGAATGGATTGTTTTCATCATCTGCATAATCATTGTGGTGGAATAAAGGAGTACCACCATTCGCGAATTCCTTACGAGTTAATGGACCTACTTTGAAGTCATATCCTGAATGTGCTCCTTTTCCATCATTGAATAAATCAATTTTGTAGTCATAGAATAACCAATCCAGTGGACTGCAATTATCAGTTGCATCCGCAGTAATGCTGATGTGACCATAACAGATATGATCCGTTGGGTTTTTAACAGCTGGTTCGCATGGCCCTACACTGATGCTAACTGTTGGTTTATCATTGTCATGAACTTTGATAATCTGTAGATATTCCCATCTTCCTTTCGTTGGGTCGATGTTTGGATCATACTGACACCAGTCAATAACAACCCATGTACGTAAAATCTTAAAGCAAGCATCAGGCTCGATAGTAAAGATTTCATCGAAATATTCAATACTGATCAAAGCACAGAGATCATCAGCATTATTTTCTACTACCGGTCTACCCAATAGTGGATTATCTGGACTGATATCTGCACCACAACCATCGATTGTAGTTGCTTGACCTGTGCAATTTCCTGGCCATGTAATGTCATCATCAGTATCGCAATCATCAGCACCATTGATGTAGAAAGGATCACAATCAACAACCCAGATTGTCTGAGTCGCTGTAACGCTAATACCGTTTGGTCCACGTGCCACAACTGTACGTGTGATTTGTCCTTGTCCACACTCTCTGTTATCATTTACACTGATTGTTGGAGTATTTCCGCATCCGCTTAATACGTATCCGTCAAATCCCCAAACCAATTCATATTTTCTGTCATAATGAGCAGTATCGAATAAACTTCTGTAATACTCACAAGCTCTGTTCCATGCTGGTGGATTTGATGGTGGTGCACCTGGAACAAATCCTGGGTAACCTGTAATGTCATTTCTCACACAGTAATTATAACATACGAGATCGTTAGTTTTTACTTTAGCTCTTTGGCCTAAGTCTGTAACTACTTTACCGAATGTTGCATCATTAGGATCATCAATTGCATCGATATCAAACCAGAACCAGCAGCTTACTACGATATTTGGTGGAGCTACAACAGTTGGAACTGTTTTATCCTGTACATCAACCAATACCATACAATCGCTATAACGATTGAATAAGTTACCTCCTGGATTCATTCTTGATGGAGAGATAGGTCCTTTACCTGGGTCGCGATCAAATACTCTGAATACAACCTGGATGGTTTGACCAACATCGCTACAACAGAAGTTTACATAATCATCGAAATAGATTTGATTTCCATCGAGGATTGCATTATCATCACCATTAACACCAGTACAATTTGTACCATTGTCAGCTTGATTTGTGTTGCTACCGTTGTTTGTTCCTCTTAACTGTTCCATACGGATCACTTTGAAGAAAACATGAGGAGCGCAATTGTCAAAGCTTCCCTGATCAAATGATTCAGCAAATACTTTAGCGAAATTATTTCCTGGAGTTTGATTTCCAGTGATGCTCACTACTGTTCTTTGCTCACAAACCGCATTAGGTGGAGTATTGTCTACTACGTTCAATGCAATTCTCTTCTGAGTAATATTTCCACAGCAGTCTTCTGCAACGATATAACCGTTTTGGATACCTGCTGGCATGTTTACAACTACATAACCACTAGCTTCATTACCAAGAACAACACCGTCCTCAACTTCAACTGTGTAATGAATTTCATTGCTACAATTGTCGATCAACCAGGCTGGAGAAACTTCCCATCTACCTAAGCAGAAATGAGACTCCATGTTAACAACTAATGTATCTGGGTATAAAACTTGTGGACCTTCAGAATCAGCAACTTTAATGATTTGGTTAGTACCACCTAACTGGCTGGTACACCAATCAATTACTGTCCATTGTCTCAAAACCTTATAACAACCAACCGGACCAGCATCACAATTTGGTTTAGCCAAATCGATTACGATATCCTGGAAGTTGACTCCAAGATTTCTACACTCTGTTCCACCTGGATAACCAGTTCCTTGCCACATAACCACTTCATCAGGACCCCAGCATACTGGATTGTTTGGTCTCCAGCTTGGGTGAGCAGGGTAGTACACTCCCCATGGACTTGGATGTCCGATGTAACGACCAGTATCAAGACAATTCCATCCCAATACTCTTGGTAAACGTTCACCGGCTAAGTCACCTGCAGGGCTTGGTAAAAATCCACCAGTTGCAAACCAATGCGCTGAATCCAAAAGGTATCCATCAACACAATATGGGAATGCCAAATAATGTGGAGTATAATCTTTTACTCTATTAATCTTCTCATCACACTGCAACATTGGATTCGAAATGTTATCATAGTCTTGAGGAACACCGACATCTGTCATTTTACCCAAGGACACAGAAATATTCTGAATACAACTTGACTTGTTATTTGATGGGTCAATTGCAGACCAGGTTCTTGTGATAATTCTATCCCAACCTCCTGCGCAACCAATATAATTTACTTTGTCTTTAAATGACAAATTATAGCTTCCGCAGTTTTCAGCAACTATTGGAGAACCCGTATAGAAAGGCTCAGTTGGTGAATAACATGGAACGCATGTATCTCTTGCACAAGTTAAACGTGGTGCAATCTTATCTTCTACTGTGGCATGTCCCCAGCAGCTGTTACCAGTCAATGGATCGCGAACAGTAAGTTTTAAAGATCTTCCGATGTCCTGAACACCAACTTGTGATCCGGTTACACCAGGCTGACGATCGATCACTGCATTGGTAATCCAGTCGCGGATTTCAACAGTATAGTCATTATAACATCTGTATGGTCCACCAGATAAAACTTCATCTGGAGAAATTGTAGCAAAACAGTTTTCATCCAAGCTGATTTGAATCTCATCATGACAAGCTAATGCAGTCACAGGATTTGGAAAAGGATTAACACAAACCTGGAATTGACAAGTAGCCACGTTACCAGCTGCATCAGTTGCAGAGTAACAAAGTGTCTGACAGCCTATTGGGAAATAACAGCCAGGTCCGTAAGGTTGGCCGCAAGTTTGAACAACGCGGATCATGTTTGTAGGCAAACTATATCTAATATTACCAACAAACTGTTGATTTCCAGTGATTGCAAGACCACCACCTTGTCCAAAATAAGTAGTACCAAATACCATGGATGCCGGAGGCGTTTTAAGTATTTTGAGGCTTGCATCTCCCCAAGGCGCTCCTCCTGCAGTACAACCATTAGAACTCCAATACATACCTCCCTGTCCTCTACGGCCATGGAAATATAAACCTTGAACATTACCTGGAGCAATAAGTGGACATCCCACTCTGATCGTATCCCTTGTTATTGCACCACCACAAGAAGCACTTGTAGTGATGGTTGTTTGTCTAAGATCTATATATTGACGAGCAGGTGCCGGAAATGCAGTACCGTTAGCATTGCTAACAAAAGTTCTTCCTGGGCACAAAGTCCAAGCAGCTGGATTGAAACGATCCGGTACGTGAGAACCAGGAGCTGTATGATAATACAAAGCAGCAGTGTCCTGATTTCTCCACTGGCAATCAAATCCATTAATGATCAACGCTGTAGTACTTACGTTCTGTACATCCCACTGCATACCGCCATAGAATCCTGGATTCCAAACGATATTAACAGCAGCCTGACAACCAGGAGAAATTTGTTCTGGTCCGAAGATGGAAGTACCTGGGCAATTGTCCATAGCCATAAAAGGAGGCGCATCCCAACTCGCTTCGCATTCTCCAGGTCCAAGATTGATGACGACTGCCTTAGGGCAACCAACAATTACAGGTGGTTCAAGATCCTGAATGGTAATGCACTGGATACCCGTTACAGAACCATCATTGGCGTCTGAAGACCAGGTAACACAAAGTTGACCACCAGATCCTGTAATGGTAGGACCAAGACAAGAATTGGTAATATTATTGGTAGCAACACAGCATGAGTTATACGGCCTCAAAGTAAATGTAGGAATACACTCACCAAAAGTTGTAGCAGCACCCCAACCCACATTAGGCTGAATTCTTACAAATCCTCCAGTAGCTAATACCTCATTATTATATAATCCTTTTGGAATATAAAGGGTATCATTCATACCATTACCTGAAGTATGTGATCCAACTGCACAACCAGCTACTAACATAGTGTATGAGCTTCCAAATGCAGAAACACCACCATCATTCATAACACACTGTACAGGGCCGCAATTCACATCCCATGGATTTGTAGCAGGTCCAGAGTTACCTACTGGCGCATTAGGTGCGTTTACAGAAGTAACAGTAATAACACCACAACCGAAAGAAGTATTACAGCCATCAGCAAATGCACAACCTGCACTACTTCTTATGATTGCTGGACCACTAACGTTTCCGGAAGTTCTGTCGGCAGCAAATCCACAACCTGGAGTATTTAAAGCCGGAACAGGTACGTTAACTGTTGCCATACATGAACCAGGATTCAGTCCAATAATCAAATTTGGCTTGATGGTATCATTTGTAGCTGTAGTACCGACGAATCTACAAGTTGGAGATTTACCGGGACACTGGGCATTTAGGTCAAATGTCCAGATTAAAGCCACTAACAGTGCAAATACACTGTTATATGTTTTAAAGGGATTAGATAAAAAATTTATTTTCATGAGATTTGGTTTTTAAATTTTTAGAAAAGATTTAAGCTTAAAATCTTAACAGGGATTAAAACTATTTTTTAAGGAGTGAAACTAGACGCTGATAAATTTTATCGCTTTTATATTTGGTATAAATCCAATTAAATGGATCAACCTCAATAGTTGTAGCACCTGAATTTACCAATTGATTGTACACATCATTTGTAGCAGCAAGATGAACTGCATACAGAGTTTGATATCCTACATAACTTTGATTGGCTGTCAATTCATTGAGCACAAAAGTTTCTAGCGTCATTGTTTTCAATGAATTTTCTGACCACTGGGCCATATCTGCCGGTTCCTTTTTTCTGATATCAGTCATATCAGCCTGAATAATATCAATGGCCTCCTGAATAGAAACCAATGGTGGAATCGGGCTTACATTTTGTGCAGAAAGATTGCTGGAACTGGTAATGAGGAAAAACAGAAGAAAACCAAATGCATATAGTAATGCAGAAGATTTTTGAGAAAAATTCGTCCTTTTC
>JBGAWX010000052.1:0-15471 GCA_044227375.1 Saprospiraceae bacterium | reverse complement strand
GGGCACAGGAGTTTCTGTGACAATTCGGTTCGGTCTCCGGGTTCCTACTACGACTACCTGATCCAGAGTAGTTATAGAAGGCTCTAACATCAATTGGAGATCCCGATTGCTAAAATCTGCAATCTCCATTGAATTAAACCCGACCATGCTCACCTGGATTTTCTGACCTGGGTTGACCCGGATTGAAAATTTACCATCTGCATCGGTGACGGTTCCCGTAGTAGTTCCCATGATGTAAATTGAAGCCCCGATCAATGGAGATCCGGCATTGTCTTTTACCTGTCCCATGATCACTTGTTGCGCATCAAGTTGCAACACAGACCAACTCAATAAGATTAAAATGAAATAAAGCTTTTTCATAATTAGGTTTTAAGTTGAACAATTGATGAAGTGAAGATAGGAAAATTTTTAGTTGACAGTTCCCTGTTAGCAGTTGAAAATTAAAATAGACAATTGAAAATTTGAAAGAATGATTTGAATTGAAATTGATTTCAGGTCTCTACATACAAAGCGATCCTTCAAAACGGCAAACTGATAACTACAAACTAAAAAAGACCACTGCATTACTGCAATGGTCTTTTCATTTTTATGAAAATAAAAGTTACTTTTATTTCAATACCTCGAAAGAGGCTTGTTTGAATCCATGGTCTGTTCTAATCATTAAATGATAAAGACCATTGGCCAATTCCTGAACATTAAATCTGGCTTTGAATTCTTTGCCTGGATTTTTATCCACTGACTGAAAGATAATCTTTCCGGAATTGTCAAGGACATTATACACCAATTTGGAAGTTTCTTCCTTTAATCTGATGTCTACGCTCATTTTGTCTTTTGCAGGATTTGGAAACAAACTCATTTTTACATCTGAATCTGAAAGTTGTTTGCTTGATACATTCCCAAATTGAGCACCTGATAAAACCATCGATGCAGCAAGTGGAGCGGTTAGCCCTGTAAATCTGAAAGCCGCATTATCCACATCCGGAACTCCTAAATTCGGGTCATACCCAGTGATTCCCAAATAGGGTAAATCATCAATCCGGAGTGTCCCAGCATTGGTTTTAAGTTCATTGTCACATAAATAATCAATGCTTTCATCAAATCCGAAGAAGACGGATTCTGCCCCACCATAGCGAACACCAACACAAACACCGAAATTATCTTCCGGGATTACATACCCGTCACCACCAGTATTAAAATCCTGAAGAGGTACACGAACGATTGCCTGAGTTCTTGCATCTGCACCATCAAAAGTAACAAGTCCGGTTGCTAAGTAACTCAATTCATCATTGGTGGCATCGCCATCTCCATTAGCATCAAACCAACCATAAAGACTGGCTTCAGGTTGCAAGCCGGCAAGAGTTAACGGTGCACTGACGGCTATACTGAATAAGATGGAATCTATTTTACAATCCTTGCAATAAGGAATCGTATAAAAAGAAATGTACTCTGCATTGGTTCCATCACTTCTGCGATAATTGGCCGTGATAAAAGGGTCGCGTCCATTGGCTGCAAGTTTTGCTTTGCAGAAAATATTTGTGGAAATGTAAAAATCAGAAGTCGCTACATTATCATTAATTGATGTTTCGGTACTGTCTGAAGTCACTGTATATGAAATTTTTCCATGCCCCTGTCCTTGCGCTAATCCAAGGATGTCTATAGGATCGAGTGTGATGCGGTTGGTTGAATCCACCTCTATAAAAATACCGAGATCGGAAGATTTATCATAGATCTGATTGGCAGATCCACCATTAGGTGTATAATCAATCTTTGCATTGAGTTTCACTCCGCTTGCCAAATTCAATCCATTATTGGTGATGCTGGCTCCGGGAGTAATTACAAAATCATCAGCAGCTCTAAGCCAGCTGGCTGGATAAGTACCAAATGGTGCATGGCATACCCCAGCACGACTGTTGGTGGAAAGATCGTTCGCGAAGGTGATATTTCCCATACATATATTCACCGAATCCCCATTGGCTAGTGCCGCTTTGATTTTCAAACCATCTTCATAGGATAACATCACTGTCGGTATGGTGACATCAACACCTTTGGCACCGGCTCCCATTCCTTGGACTCCTGCACCGGCAACATTATTGAAAATAATACATGCAATTGCACCAGCGGTTTGTCCCCGAAAAGCCTTTGCACCAAATTCACAACTGCCCCGGTCAATGAGCACAATTTTACCTGCTATGTCTGCAGCATTAAGAATATTGTCAACACAGGCAGTTGCCGGATTAATCATTACAGTATTTCCACACCATATTTGATCTGCAAGCGCTGGACCGAATTGTGCAACACCGTAGGGATATACACCCGCAATCGAAGCGGGAGAGTTAATAACAACAGCCTGACCAAACAGAGCTGACGTCATAAATAATAAAAGAATTGAGTTGAGTAAAGCTTTCTTCATAATCGTAGAGTTTAATGAACGATAAATTTACAATTGATTAACGGATATGTATAATTAGATGTGAAAATAAAATTTTATATAATATGTAAATTATTGAAATTCCATATTTTAATTAATAAATTAGTTTTTTTACACAACCATTCCAGCATCATTTAAAACTCATGAACAAGTCCTTATTGGTCATGAATTCGGGGAAGGATTATGGATAATCTCATGAATAACATCTCGAATGTCATGATATTTAAAATCCGGTAAGTACTGATCCAGATTGGATTCATATTTGAATTTTAAAAAACTGGATCTTATCGTCTCTCTTGTTATAATGTTTTGTTTTTTAGTCAACATGGTTTGAATTGAATTCAACATGGACATTAGAAATGCCTGCAATTTTGAAGCTTCCCTTTTTATTTCTTGACCTCCGAGCTCAAAGGAAATTTTATTCAGAAAATCTTTATACGTCCATACTTCAGCATTGACCAACAATTGTTGTCCGCTCATATCATCAGCGCAAATTATTGAAACTATTTTTGCCAGATCAGCAACTGAAACAAGTCCCAGATTTCCTGGCGGATAATGCGAAATTCCCGATTTCACTTGTTTGAAAATTTGCATAGAACTTTTGTTCCAATCCCAATTTCCAATCACCAGACTGGGATACAATACACAAACATTCATTCCTTCAGCAGCAGCTCTCCATACTTCCAATTCAGCAAGAAATTTGGTCTTTGCATAAAACGAATTGAACACTGGAGTTCCTTTACCATTGACCTTTATGCTCATGGGTTCCGCGGATCGGATGAGTGTGGATGCTGAACTTATATAAAGCAGGTTCCGGATTCCTTTATGTAATGCAAGATTCACCAATTCTTTTGTTGCATAATAATTTGCCTGCAAAAGTTTATCCTTGTCTTTTGGTTGATAGGAGACCATACCTGCAGCATGCACAATGGTGTTTACATGCCTCAACTGACTTTCCAATTCAAAAGGCCTCAACAAATCACCTTGCATCCATTCCCCTTTTTGCAGATTGGAATGATGGGTCTTGAATAATCCAAGACAATCAAAACCATCTTCAATCAATTGATTTAAAATATGAGATCCTACAAACCCAGATGCTCCAGTGATAAAGATTTTATTATTCTGCATGCTTTGTCTGACCTGACAATTGAATGGTATATTCTGCTAAGGTATGTATTTGTTCTTTAGTCAATGTATTTTCAAAAGCAGTCATGGCATTCCTGCCTTGTGTAATCACCAAGATTCTTTCATCAAGACTTAATGTAGAATATCTAAGATCTTTTGCTCCATTGGTCATCAGGGATCCATCGATTCCGTGGCAGTTGACACAATACATTCTAAAAAGTTTTACTGCCTCATTTTTATTTCCGGAATTCTTGGTCTGGCAAGCCATACCAATCGAAAGGAGGAGTAATAAAAAAATGATTAAACGCATTCCCATATTCATAATTCTGACATGAACTATTCGCCGCAAATTTAGTTTTACTAGGGTTAATTTTCTTAGAGTTCTTTTTGAATCTAAACCTTCAAGCCAGGACGGTTTAAGAAATAACTGAAACCTTGACAGAATGCGTTGTTTCCGGAATTCTGTCTATCTCAGACAGGCGTCTTGCTTCAAGCTTGTGATTGAAAATTGAATAATAATATATTAACAAATTTTAGCCTTTCAAAAAACTCCTAAATCTCATCTTTGCAAAAATTTTAATAATGCCAATCAGATTTATTCTCCTCATTGCATGTACATTTTGTTTAGGTCTATCCTATTCTCAAAAAAGCTTTAGCCTGGAAGACGCTGTGAAATATGCCAAGACGAATAGCTTGAAACTCAATATTCAAAAAACTGACATCAATGATGTCGACGGACAAATAAAAGAATATTACGCCATTGGTTTACCAAAGTTATCTGCATCCGTCTCTTACAATTATTATTTCAAATTACCCACCAGCATCTTTCCGAATTTTCTAAGCCGGCCGATTTATGATGTGCTGTATGATGAAAAATTATTACCGGAACCAAGAGTCTATCCGGACGCAGGAGCCGGAGTGCCTGTTCAGTTTGGAACCAAAAACAATTTAACAGCAAATCTCAGTTTAAATACCTTATTGTTTGATGGAAGTTTTTTTGTTGGATTGCAAGCACAAAAGTTGTACAAAGAATTAATCATAAAACAAATCAATCAATCGGAATCTGAATTAACCTACCAGGTTACCAAAGCTTATCTTGCTGCATTGGCGATTCAGGAAAATCTTAAATTGGTAGAAAAAAATATTTCCAATCTTGAAAAAGTAAAAAAAGAATTGAGCGAAATCTATGCAGCAGGATTAATTGAAAAATTGGATGTTGACCGCATTGACCTCTCTCTCCAAAATCTGAATACGGAAAAGGAAAAACTGGAACTCATTGCAAACATCAGCATCAATGTGCTCAAGTTTCAAATGTCTTATCCACTTGCGGAAGAAATCCAATTAAGCGACCAATTGGATGAATCGCTGAATAAGTCTTACCTCGAAGTTATGGATCCTTCCCTGAAACTGAACATTCAACAAAGACCTGAATATCCGGTAATCGCCCAAGGCCTAAGGCTTGCAGAAATAAACATCAAGAGATACAAAGTTTCTTATTTGCCTAGTTTGTACGGATTTGCAAGTTACCAACAAAGTCTGCAACGGAATAAATTGTTTGATTCGAATGATAATGGGTGGTTTCCGACAGCATTGGCTGGTTTGAATCTGAACATTCCCATTTTTGATGGGTTCGACAAAAAAGCCAAAATCTCACGGGCAAAAACACTTCTTGAAAAAACAAAAATGCAATTATCACAATTTGAAAACGCGGCGAATCTCGAATTTGAAAATGCACGAAAGCAATATCTTAATGCAAGTTTGACGATTGAAGCCAGAAAAAAGACACTTGCTTTGGCTGAGAAAATTTACGATACCGCAAAAATTAAATTCAAAGAAGGAATCGGATCAAGTCTTGAAATCACATCTGCAGAACGAGATGTTTATCAATCGCAGGCCAACCTGCTGGATGCTCAAATAAATTTGATTAATGCAAAAGTGGATTTGGATAAAAGCTTGGGTAAATTGTAACATAACAGGTTGTAGAAAGAAGAAAAAATTTAATTCGATTAAATTTGTATTCAAATAGTTATTAGAATTAAATATTCAATTTAATAAACCGAAAGTCTATTACCTAAAGCCTGAATTTATGGAACAATTAAGAAAAGATTATAGCAAGTCCGTACTCGATGAATCTCATCTGTTGCCAAATCCATTAGACCAATTCAAGTTGTGGTTTGACGAAGCATTGGAATCAGAAATTTCTGAACCTAATGCTATGGTATTGTCGACTGTCGGACCTGATTACAAACCATCTTCCAGAGTGGTTTTGTTGAAAAATGTGAATGATGCCGGATTTGTTTTTTTTACAAATTACCTCAGCAGAAAAGGTTTAGAATTGCAAATCAATGCTAATGCCTGTCTGCTTTTTTTCTGGGACAAACTGGAAAGGCAAGTGAGAATTGAAGGGGTGGTCAACCCAATAGAAAATTCCTTGTCAGATACCTATTTTTATTCGAGGCCGGTATTAAGCCAAATCGGATCAATGATCTCCCCACAAAGCAAAAGATTGGAAAGCCGTAAAGAACTGGAAGAAAAATTTGAATATTATAAAACACATCAGGACCAGATCAAAAGGCCTGATCACTGGGGTGGTTACTACCTCTTTCCTGAATATCTAGAATTTTGGCAAGGGAGGGAAAGTCGCTTGCATGATCGCTTGATCTATCAAAAATTTAACACCAACTGGGAAATTGCAAGACTAGCCCCTTAGGAGGAAAGTAACAATACGCAATTGGCAATGAGCAATAACTTATCGGGTTAAAATAAATCGAGCCAGAATGCTCACAGTTTTCAAATCATCCTTCTTTCAATATCATTTCATTCCTGTATCAGTTGCCAATTTGTCTTATTAATATAGCCTTTTTGTCACAAAATGTTTAAAAATCGCCAATGGCATAAGGATTGACACTACTAATATCTTTACGCCGAGAATTGACCGCATTAAAAAACCAGTCCCTTCTTCGGTATTAATCAATTTGAATAAACTATATGAATTTCAATAATATCCTTTTTGATTCCAAATTACAGCAAGACGAAGAATTACTTCCTTTTGTCGCTGTGGCTGATGATGAAGAACCCGTACGTGAAGACAAGTTTGGAGATGTGCTTCCGGTGATGCCTTTAAAAAATACAGTTCTTTTTCCCGGAGTGATCATTCCCATTACCGTTGGACGAGATAAATCCATCCGGGCTGTGACAAAATCTCAGGATGGTGAACGCTATATCGTCGTGTTGACACAAAAGGATCATAAAACAGAAGATCCGAGATTTGCGGATCTTTATCAAACCGGTACTGTAGCACGGATCATCAAACTTTTAAAAATGCCTGATGGTAGCAATACCGTAATCCTTCAGGGAAGAAAGCGATGCATTGTGACAGAATGGATCAAAGATGATCCGTATCTCGAAGCGCGAATTACCAAAAGAGAACATATTGCTTCTTCCAAGTCCATCGAATATGAAGCGATAATAAAATCTATACAAGAAAAATCGAGAAAGATTGTTGAGCTTTCTCCGCAAATTCCAAATGAAGCTCAATTGCTTTTGAGAAATATTAATAATGACCGTTTCTTATTGCATTTCATTTCTGCAAACATCAATATTCCCATTGAACAAAAGCAACAACTTCTTGAAATGGATGATCTGCAAAAGAAAGCAGAAACCATTATGATTCATTTAAATAATGAATTGCAGTTGCTGGAAGTAAAAGATCAGATTGAATCGAAAGTAAGAACGGATCTGGAAAAACAACAGCGCGACTATTTTTTGAATCAACAATTAAAAACGATCCAGGAAGAACTCGGGCAAGATCCTCAGGAACAGGATGTCGAAGAATTGATGAAACGCGCTGAGAAAAAACAATGGGCGCAACATGTCAAAGATCATTTTGAAAAAGAATTGGGGAAATTAAAAAGAATGAATCCCCAGGTTGCTGAGTATTCTGTGCAGATGAATTATCTGGATTTGTTGGTTGATTTACCCTGGAATGAATACACCACTGATATTTATGATTTAAACAGAAGCAAAGAAATTCTTGAAAAGGATCATAATGGACTTGAAAAAGTGAAGGAACGGGTGCTCGAACATCTGGCAGTGTTGAAACTCAAAGGCGACATGAAGGCTCCAATCCTTTGCCTGGTGGGCCCCCCGGGAGTTGGTAAAACCTCTTTGGGCAAATCTATAGCAAAAGCATTGGACAGAAAATTTATACGGATGTCTTTAGGTGGTTTGCATGATGAATCGGAAATCAGAGGTCACCGGAAAACATACATCGGTGCAATGCCGGGCAGAATCATGCAATCCATTCGCAAAGCCAAATCTGCAAATCCTGTTTTTATACTGGACGAAATAGATAAAATCGGAAAAGATTTCCGGGGTGATCCATCTTCGGCACTACTTGAAGTTTTGGATCCCGAACAAAATTCAAGTTTTCATGACAATTACCTGGATCTCGAATTTGATTTATCGAAAGTCCTTTTTATCGCAACAGCAAACTCATTGAGTACCATTCAACCAGCTCTTTTGGACAGGATGGAAGTCATCGAGTTGCAAGGCTACAGTACAGAAGAAAAAATTGAAATCGCAAAAGACCATTTGATTCCCCAACAATTGGAAGAACACGGCATCAAAGCGAATCAATTTAAAATAACCGATGAAGTGCTTTCTAAAATAATCCAGGAATATACACGCGAATCCGGAGTGCGAAATTTGAATCGGCAATTGGCTTCAGTAATGAGAAAAGCTGCGAGCAAAATCGCAATGGAAAAGAAAAAAACATATACTGTCAAGGCGAATGAATTAAAGGATATACTCGGCATTCCAAGATTTAATAATGAACTCTACCAGCAAAACTTACCCGCCGGAGTTGCAATTGGTTTAGCCTGGACGCGGGTTGGTGGTGATATATTATATATTGAAACCAGCATTTCCAAAGGAAAAGGTAAAATGGTGTTGACGGGTAACCTCGGAGAAGTGATGAAAGAATCGGCATCGACGGCACTAAGTTTTATAAAAGCTCATTCAGACGAACTGCATATCGACGCGGATTATTTTGAAAATAATGATTTCCATATCCATGTTCCGGAAGGCGCCATTCCAAAAGATGGACCTTCTGCAGGAATCACCATGCTGACTTCTATTTGTTCTGCCATCAAAAAGAAACCGGTAAAAACTTATTTAGCCATGACCGGTGAAATTACACTGCGCGGAAAAGTATTGCCAGTAGGAGGAATTAAGGAAAAAATTCTCGCAGCGAAACGCGCAGGAATCAAAACCATAATCTTGTGTAAAGAAAACAAAGCTTACGTTGAAGAAGTAAATCCTGAACACTTAAAAGACATGCATTTCATTTATGTCACTGATATGAATGAAGTCTTGCAGCATGCTTTGAATATCAGCACATTTTAAGAATCAGATTATTCTGCCACAAACTTTCTAACAGTTCCTTTCTGATTTGCAATAAATTGAAAATCCAATTTCATTTGTTGTTTACAATATGCGAGAGATTGGAGTAAGATAAAAATATTGGAGTAGTTATCATTTGAAATGACCGGCTGTATTAATTTTTACTTACAAAATTTCTCCTGTTTTGACCAATCAGCCACCCAGATTTAATTACAAATTTCCATTAACTATTCTTTCATTTCTAATATATTTTTAGAATTTTAAATTTATTGATAACTAACGATGGTGTTTGTACTTTTAAATAGTGTTTTGTTCTTTTGCAGTCGCTCAAAAGAACCAAAAAGCTTGTCCGAAATAAGGTGCTTTAGCTATGCACTAGCCTCAGCTCATATTTTTTTATCAACCACTTTTAGTTTTTATCGTAATTAGTTCTTTGTCATTCTATAGAGAAGAATCTCCGTTATTGGCATCGGTAAAAAATAATCGCCACGCACTGTATTTCGGACGATTAAGAATTCCCATATATAAACTCAAAGCTGACTTCCTTTTATTCAGCACACCATATATCAATAAAATATAAATTGAAAGTCAAGTATTTATATTCAAAATTAGACCATAAACACAAAAGTATTCAAAACAGGAAAATATTGGAGTAGTTATCATTTGAAATGACCGGCTGTATTAATTTTTATTTACAAAATTTCTTACACCTTAAATTTTTGGACTATAATGCAAATCTACAGGGTATAAGAAGTGAAGAAAACTTGAAAAAAATTCTCTATTGATTTAGCCCACAGAAAATAAAAGCAACCTGCGAATCCGCATTAAATAAAAAAGAGCCTACTCAGGACGAATAAGCTCTAACTCAAGGAAATCAAATTTGTCTGATTTATGGGAATTTTGTTTTAAGACTTTTTACAATGCAAACAATGAGCTGTCATTCGAACAGCAACTCATTAAAATCCTGATTCCTGATGAATACGTCAATTCCATCTGATGGAATATCATCTGATAAGTTCAACAGGTCATAAATGCAATTCTGTAAACTCATCCGGGATGATTATTAAAACCTTACAAAAGAATTTTAAAAATCAAACATCCGGATCAATTAAGGGCAATTCAAATATTGGGGGGAAAACAAATATCCCAATTTATTATTAAATATTATAATAAATTAACATATGTTTTTATTTTAATATTTAAATAATTAATTTAGTGTGTTTTAAATTAATATACAGTTTCGCCCAAAAATAAATTTTGTTGATAAGGAATTGCCCAAATACTGAAATTTGCCGCTCAGTCTAAATCCAGAACGTTAAAAAACTAGACCTCGATCCTGACCATGGAAATAGATCTTGCGGAATCCATTCCCAATCCGGGAACATAAAAAAAGGCCTGATTTACACCAGGCCTTTTTATTTAAAAACAGAATTTAGATTTACTTCGACACTGTAAACTTCTTATGGATGACACCTGATGATGTCTTTATTTGAAGTTCGTATTGTCCTGAATTCAAAGAGGTGATTTCAAGGAATTCATTGTACTTACCTTTTGCTTTGAAAGCATTAAATGGTGCAACTAAAACAGCTTTTCCATTCAGGTCAAATACTTTTACATCCAGATCACTATCCTGTGGAATCCACATTTCAATTTTCAATACATCATTTACCGGATTCGGATAGATGAACGCATCGAGCTTACGAGCTGAATTCACATCTATTGAAATGGTCTGGCTGTATGCAAATGCTCCATTCTTATTCATTTGCTTGAGTCGGTAATAATACATACCGGAACTGCTTATGCCAAAGTCATCGAATTCATACGAATGTCTGGTTATACCGGAATTTCCTGATGCATCCACGTTACCGATTGCTTTAAAGCTTTTTTCAGATTCGAATCTGCGCTCAACGATGAAGTAATCCGTATTTGTTTCCACACCGGTGGTCCAATCCAATTCCATAAATTCTCCATTGTAATTTCCTTTAAATCCAAACCAATCAATAGCCTGAATAGTACCCACAACACCCGCATCAATGTTCGGCATGGATTCACCAGGAATGATATTGAACAATTTGGTAGTACCATAACCAAAGGCACCATCCACATCACTATCCAGTTTATCATTGCCAGAATGCGCTTTTGTGAATGCATACTTTTCAGCAGGAATTTCGAATTTCACATAGAATTCACCTTCAACCAATCCATTCAAAACATATTGTCCTTCTGAATCGGTAATGCCCTCGCTTACGACATCGCCTTGCATATTGTATGCCAATACCTTGACTCCCGGAAGCGGCGCTTCATCATCTTCACGAATTCCGTTGGAATTAGCATCTACCCAAACTGTATTATTACCCAAGGTTGTTTTGTTTTGGAAACCACCACCGATGTATTCGTCAAGATCACCAAGATCAGGAGGATTCACCAAATTACCCAAACCACAACCATCCATACTGATCAGGAATGTCTGCGTTGTATTCAATCCGTTTTCGTGAGTGATGTCACTATCTCTCTTCCTGTTAGTTCCCTGATAAGCAAGACTTGCACTCAGCGTTCCCGGTTTTTCGAAACGAACAAAATACTGTCCGGGTTTAACACAATAGAATCTATAGTATCCGTCATCAGATGGTGAACCCGGCTTTGTTCCGGTAAATACTTTATCCACATCTTTTCCGGTTAACGCATCGACAAGATGAACAAGCAATCCGTTGATTCCTTTTTCTTCAAGATCATAAATTCCATCTGTATCTGCATCAAACCACACATCTCCGGCAACCGTTGAACATTTAATTACTCCAACATCCCAGGTTCTGTCTGTTTCTCCAGGACTCAGGTGAGTTGTTGCGGTTGTATTCGGACCATTGCTATTATCTACATCACTATCTTCAAACTCAGCACCTGAATTCGCTGTAGTGAATACATATCCTGCAGGCAATTGGAATTTCACATAGTAATCCTTCGGCATCAGATCTTTAAAGATGTACAATCCGTTGGCATCAGTTACCATGGTTTTTACAATTGCTTTTGTGACGGCATCATATAGTGTAACGGTCACTCCTTGAATACCTGTTTCACCAAAAGATTGTTTTCCGTCTGTGTTGCAATCCAGCCATACAAAATCAGCTATGGTTGCCAATTGAATTAAACCGGCATCATAAGTACTGTCAATTTCGCCTATATCAATATGTGTGCAAGCTCCAATACCTGAAGCATTCACATCGCTATCTATGGCATCATTAGTTCCTTTATTCTGAGTCGTAAATCCATAAGTCTGCGTCAATAAACTAAGATCAAATCGTACAAAATAATCTTTGCCCGGAGTCAGATCACAGAAGAAATAATTTCCATTGGCATCTGTAGTATCCTTTCTCACAATAGAACCATTTGAACAATCATATAATATTGCAATTACATTTTTAATTCCTGGTTCACCGGCCTCTTGCACACCATTCGGTTCAAGATCATTCCAAACTCTATCACCCAGACAAGCTGATTTAATTTCATAACATACACTATCTCTCTGATCAGGATCTCCATCATTGTTTACATCCAATGCCGTTTGATTAAAGAATCCTTCTCCTGCAGATGGCACACCTGGTATCCGGTATCCACATGATCTCATGATTTCATCACCAGGACTTTGTGGATTGGTCAGGTCTATATTGACATTTACAGTTAATGTATAGAACTGAGTTGAGAATGCAGCTATCGATTGGTCATTTGCAAGTACCCATGGGCCTGAACCGAACAAACTGTAAGGACCAGGATTTGCAGGATGACCAGAAGCATTTGTTGCAAAACTTGCATTCAGAATAACAACATCATCATCAAAACCAGGAAGATCTGTCAAATCATATTGACCGGCAGCACCACCCAGGTTTTTCACTTCAACACCATAAACAATTCTAAAATTATTGTCTGGTAAACTGGCTACATCAATGATCGACTTATTATGTACAATATATGGCAAGTCGTAGCATGCAGAGTCTTTGCGATCCGGATTGCCATCATTGTTGATGTCCAACAGGGACTCATTAAATAGACCTTCACCTGATTTTGGAATCTTCAATGATTTTCCACATTCTTCATAAATATTATTACCGGTGAAACCGTCTTCAAGATTAATGGTGACATTTATACGCAATGTATAGATCTGCGTAAATCCTGCACCAATACTCTGATTAGTTGCCAAGGTCCATGGTCCGCTTCCAACTAAATTGTATGGACCAGGACTTCCTGCATTACCCGGTGCGTTGGTAGAATAATTCGCAGAATTAATCGTAATGTCAGAATCAAAATCCGGACGATCGACTAATCCATAGAATCCAAATGCCGCACCAATGTTTCGGACATTTATTCTATATTCAACCTGATACGTTCTTGCTCCGGTTTGAATCACATTGGATACCACTTTTTCATGTATGATATAAGGCAAGTCTGCACAAGCAGTATCTCTTTGATCCGGAATTCCATCTCGGTCAACATCAAGTCTCGATTCATTAAACAATCCTTCACCTGCTCTCGGTATGCGTTGTGTTTTTCCACACTGATCATAACGATTATCACCGTTTGCATCTTCGAGATTCATAGTAACATTGAATCTGAGATTGTAAATTTGAATACCTCCGGATGCAATGTTTTGATTTGTTGCTAATGTGTATGGACCTGTACCGATTAAAAATACCGGACCAGGATTGCCAGCATTACCAACAGCATCACTTGTATAGCTTCCACCGGTAATTGCAACATCATTATCAAAATTAGGTGCATCGCTCAAATTATATTGAGTAGCAACGCCTCCTTTGTTTTCAACAGTGATTCTGTATTCTACCATGAAGCTATTAATGCCTGTACTGGTTACTCCTACCAATCTCTTCTTATGTTCAAGGACCGGAATGTCAGTACATACTGTTGATATTCTCCAGCCATATCCATCATGAGCATTCAACCGTGCTTCGTTAAACAAACCTTCGCCGGCTCTCGGAATTCCAGCACCCCGTCCACAATAATCATAGCGATTATCCCCAGCGCCATCAGTAAGATTTACTGAAACATTTACACGTATTGTATAAGTATGTGCAGTTCCATAATTGATATTCTGGAAACTTGCAAGTGTCCATGGACCAAATCCTGCAAGGTTGACCGGACCTGGATTTCCTAAGTTGCCCGGTGCGTTGCTCGAATATGTTGTATTCAAAATGGTAATGTCATTATCGAATGCAGGTGCATCTTCAAGACTGTACTGTGTATTGATACCACCTTTGTTTTCAACTACAATGCGATAGACCACTTCATAAGTATTCGTTCCAGTTGGAGTTACTCCAATAATACTCTTCTTATGTACTATATAAGGAAGGTCTGCACATGCAGTATCTCTTTGATCTGCAATTCCATCACGATCAATATCCAATCTGGATTCATTGAACAATCCTTCTCCTGATCTAGGAATCCTCAAGGATTTTCCACATTCATCATAACGGTTATCTCCAGAGGCATCTTCGAGATTCATTGTAACAAATACCCTTAAATTGTATACCTGTGCTGAATAAGCCGGAATATTCTGATTAGTAGCTAATGTCCATGGACCAAAACCACCAAGATTAATTGGACCAGGATTTCCAATGTTACCCGGAGCATTGCTTGAATAGCTTGCAGAATTAATATTGATATCATTATCGAAAGCCGGTGCATCACTCAAGTTGTATTGAGTTGCAACACCACCTTTATTTTCGACAACAATTCTGTAATCTACCATATAAGTATTCAATCCGGTTGGCGTAACACCAATCAAACTCTTGGTGTGTTCGATAATCGGAATGTCAGTACAAACCGTCGAGATGCGGAATCCAAATCCATCATGCGCATCCATCTTCGCCTCATTGTATAATCCTTCGCCTGCTCTTGGTATGCCAATTCCTCTACCACAATAATCGTATCGATTATCTCCAACACCATCTGTCAGATTGATTGAAACATTGACACGTACTATATAAGTATGTGTTGCTCCAACAGCAATTCCCTGGAAGTTTGCAATCAACCATGGACCAAAACCACCAAGATTAATCGGACCAGGATTTCCAATATTGCCCGGTGCATTGCTTGAATAGCTCGTACTCAATATTGTAATGTCATTATCGAATGCCGGTGCATCAACCAAACTATATTGAGCATTTAATCCACCTTTATTCTCAACAACTATCCTATAAGCTACTTCATAGGTATTGATACCTGTTGGTGTGACTCCGATTACAGTTTTCTTGTGTACCAGGTAAGGCAAGTCAGCACAAGCGGTATCCCGCTGATCCGTAATGCCATCGCGATCAATATCTAATCTCGATTCATTGAACAAACCTTCTCCTGCTCTTGGAATTCTGAGGCTGTGTCCACATTCATCATATCTGTTATCACCACTGGCATCGTCAAGATTCAAATTCACATTCACTCTTAAGGTAAATGTTTGAATGCTGTTTGCAGCAATACTTTGATTTATTGATAGTGTCCAAGGACCTGTACCA
>JBGAWX010000051.1:0-16070 GCA_044227375.1 Saprospiraceae bacterium | reverse complement strand
ATTTCCGGTTTTGTTTTTGGGAGCCACTCCACAGGAAACACCAGCATTGTACAGCCTGATGAATTATGCAGGTTTAAAACTGGGCACATGGTATCCGTCGGGCGGATTTGGAAAAGTAATTGATGCGATGGCTACCGTTGCAAAACTGAATGGCGCAGTGTTCCATACACACGCAGCCGTTGAAAAAATTGAAGTAAGAAACGGTTTAGCAGAACACCTTGTAGTCAATGGACAAAAATTACCATTCGATGCCGTACTGGCCTCCGCAGATTATCATCATATTGAAAGCAAACTGCTTTCACCGGAATACAGAAATTATGATGAACGCTATTGGGAAGATAAAGTATTTGCGCCTTCAAGCTTGATTTTCTTCCTTGGGATCAATAAAAAAATCAACGCGCTGCATCATCACACCTTATTCTTCGATGAAGACTTGAATCAGCACTCCGAAGAAATTTACAAATCTCCTCAATGGCCATCCAAACCGCTTTTCTATGTCTGTTGCCCATCCAAAACAGATGATACCGTAGCACCATCTGGTCATGAAAATTTATTCCTCCTGATGCCGATTGCACCGGGACTTGAAGACACCCCTGAAATCAGGGAACGCTACTTTCAATTGATGATTAAGAGATTGGAGAACCAATTAAAAGAAAATATTTCTTCGCACATCGATTACAAAAAAAGCTATTGCGTCAACGACTTTGTTACCGATTACAATTCGTATAAAGGAAATGCGTATGGCCTGGCAAATACTCTTATGCAAACGGCCATTCTCAAACCAAAAATCAAAAACAAAAAAGTAAAAAATCTTTACTATGCAGGACAACTCACGGTGCCGGGACCAGGTGTCCCTCCTTCAATCATTTCAGGCAAAGTCGCCTCAGAACAATTACACAAACAATTAAGCAAAACTAATTATGAAATCACTATTTGATGTCGTGTCTGTACAATGCAGCAAACTCGCAACACGTGCTTACAGTACCAGCTTTTCACTGGGAATCTACTTTTTGAAAAACCGCTTGCGAGATCCCATCTATTCCATATATGGTTTTGTCCGATTTGCCGATGAAATTGTAGACAGCTTTGACGGCTACAACAGAAAATATCTATTGGAAAAATTTAAATCTGATACTTATGAGGCAATTACCAATAGAATATCCCTAAATCCGATTTTAAATTCATTTCAGGAGGTCGTTCATAAGTACAAGATTTCTATCGATTTAATTGAGACCTTTCTTCATAGTATGGAAATGGACTTAGACAAAATAAATTATTCAAAAGAAAAGTACGAAACATATATCCTTGGATCTGCAGAAGTTGTGGGTTTGATGTGCCTGTATGTATTCACTGAAGGCAATGCAAAAATGTATGAGGATTTAAAACCTTTTGCAATGAAATTGGGAGCTGCCTTTCAAAAAGTTAATTTTTTGCGCGACCTCAATGCCGATTATCATACTTTGGGCAGGACGTATTTTCCTAACGTTGACATGACTAATTTTTCTTCTGACGATAAATTGCTCATTGAAAAAGAAATAGAGAAAGACTTTAAAGAAGCATTGACCGGAATTAAACAACTGCCTTCTTCTTCAAAAGGTGGAGTCTATCTGGCCTATGTATATTACAACTCACTGTTTAAAAAAATAAAAAGTCTCCCTGCACAAAAAATATTAAAAGAACGGATACGCATCAGCAATGGACACAAATTCGGCTTGATGATCAACAGCATGTTTCAATACAAACTTAACTTATTATGATCTTACTTCTTATAGGGTTGCCCTATTATCTATTTAATCCAAATACAGCAGAACTTTCCATTAGTGAAATCAGGACGCTTTATATCAGATCATCATCCGATGAAGATACCTGTGAGCAGCTCATTACAATGTTGAAACCTTTCAATGAAACCAATAATTGCTTACTGGCCGGTTACAAGGCATGTGCTACGATGATGCTGGCCAATTATAAAATCAATCCGCTTGTAAAATATTCAAATTTCAAAGCCGGTAAAAAATTGCTGGAACAATGCATCAATGCAAATCCCAATAATATTGAACTCAGATTTCTAAGGTTGGCAGCCCAATGCAACACACCCGGTTTTTTGAAATACAATAAGTCCATTGAATCCGACAAAAACTTCCTCATTGATTCCATCAACGCTTTAAATGACTTCCAACTCAAAGAACTCATCACAACGTTTCTTTCAAATTCCGAATTATTATCACAAATTGAAAAGCAAAATCTTTTAAAATGATAGAAAATCTGATACTTGTTGACGAACAAGATAAACCCATGGGCAAGCTGGAAAAAATGCTTGTACACCAATTGGGGTTGCTGCACAGGGCCTTTTCTGTTTTCATTTTTAATAAAAAAGGAGATTTACTGATACAACAGCGCGCTGACGATAAATATCACTCCCCGGGTTTATGGACAAATACCTGCTGCAGCCATCCAAGGTATGGAGAGATACTGACCGACGCGATTCATAGAAGATTGCATGAAGAAATGGGTTTGCAATGCAATACGTCTTTCACTTTTAGTTTTTTATACAAAGTAAAATTTGAGAATGGACTGATAGAACATGAATACGATCATGTTTACTTCGGTGTAACGGATAATAAACCATTTCCAAATAGATCAGAAGTAAAAGATTGGAAGTATATTAGCTTTGACCATCTGGAAAAGGATATCCTCAAACATCCTGAACATTACACGGAATGGTTAAAAATTTCATTTCCCAAAGTTCGCTATCATTACGATAAAATCTTTTTAAAGGTGAATTCTGTACATTTGTTGCAGGAAGCCCTTATTTTTTAATTTTACTTCACCCACCATGAATACTATAATAATTAATACTGCAATCACTTTAGTCGCTTTCCTGAGTATGGAGGGCGTGGCCTGGTTTACCCATAAATACATCATGCATGGTTTGTTGTGGAACCTTCATAAAGACCATCACAAAAAAGAATCTTCCGGATTCTTTGAACACAACGATTTCTTCTTTCTCATTTTTGCAATTCCCGGCATTACCGGATTATTTCTTGGTATGCAATTCAACTACAATGTACTATTTTGGATTGGATTGGGCATAACACTTTATGGCTTCGCTTACTTTCTGATTCATGATGTATTTATCCATCAGCGATTTAAAATATTCCGAAATGCAGAAAATAATTATTTACTGGCAATACGCAGGGCGCATAAAGTGCATCACAAACATCTAAACAAGGAAGACGGAGAGTGTTTCGGAATGCTTTGGGTCCCGCTCAAGTATTTCCGGAAAAAAAATCCAAAAACCTTACTATGAAATTCTTGTATCTGCTGGTTGACTTTTGTACAGTAATCATCCCATTCCTGTTTTCATTTCATCCCAGATTAAACTTCTATAAAAATTTTAAAGCATTCTTCCTTGCCAATGCGATTGCAGCTGGGCTATTCATCGTGTGGGATGTCCTGTTCACTAAATCAGGAGTTTGGGGGTTTAATCCGGATTATCTTTCCGGAATCTATTTTTATAATCTTCCTGTGGAAGAGATCTTGTTTTTTATTTGCATTCCTTTTGCCTGTGTGTTCACTTATCATTGCCTGAATTTATTTTTTAGCTTTGAATGGAAACAAAAAACAGAATCCATTTTTGTGCTTTCTGCATCCGTCCTATTATTGATTGCCGGAATCTACTTTTCATCGAAAATTTACACTGCAACCACTTGCATCAGTTTATCATTACTACTTGTATATCTGAAATACATTGCCAAAATTAACTGGCTGTCAAAGTTGGTCATGATTTATCCCGTGTTGCTGATCCCTTTCTTTATTGTCAATGGCATTCTGACCGGTACCGGCCTGGATGAACCCATAGTCTGGTATAACAATGATGAAAATTCAGGAATTCGCATTCTTACCATTCCCGTTGAAGACATTTTTTATGGATTCGAATTAATCCTTCTCAATATTTTCTTTTATGAACATTTCAAAATAAAAAGAGAGCTAAACTTTTCCCATGAGCAAGCCAATTAACTACATATTCGTAACGACAATCATGACTATGGCAACAATAGTAAATTCACAAGATTTGCAAACTGTACCCTATGTTGATCTTAAAAAATATGAAGGTAAATGGTATGAAATTGCATCATATCCGCAAAAATTCCAGAAAGGGTGTCACTGTACAACGGCAGAATATACTTTAAGCGATAAAGGGTATGTCGTTGTCGAAAACCGATGCAACAAAGGAAGCATTCATGGCAAACCATCTTATATCAAGGGAAAAGCGTTTGTAGATAAAAATTCTGGGAACGCAAAATTAAAGGTCCAGTTCTTTTGGCCATTCAAGGGAAAATATTGGATTATCGATCTGGCCGATGATTACAGTTATGCGGTAGTCAGCCATCCAAATAGAAAATATTTGTGGATTCTCTCAAGAACACCACAAATGAATGATTTGGTTTATCAACAAATAATGATGCGGCTGAAAGATAATGGCTTTGATCTGTCAAAAATTCAGATCACCACACAGGCAAAATCATATTAAACTCAAAATTTACAATTCATATAACGAATCTTGAATAACAGAGCTAAAATCAGATGTTTCCAGCTATGATTTGTTGACATTCCGATATTTTTTTTATTCACACTAAACTCCTTGTGTATTTAGTTTGGATTTTATCCAGAAAGAATATTCCAAATGGTTCAGTTACTTTGGGAATGTTCGCAAGTCCCAACGACTATCACACCGACATTATATTTTAAATTTTTGGACTGTATTATAAACCTAAATAGCATTACCCCTATTCTGCAGTCTTACGGCTGCCAATTCTGATATTTACAATTTCAATAAGTACCGCAAATGCCATTGAAAAATAAATGTATCCTTTGGGAATATGGAAATCTATGCCTTCCGCTATCAATGCGGTGCCAATCATCAATAAAAATCCAAGTGCCAAAATTTTAATTGCCGGATGTTTGTTTACAAAATCACTCAAGGTATTTGCAACTAACATCATAATGATCAGTGATATTACAACGGCGGCAATCATCACACCAAGTTGATCTACCATACCTACGGCAGTGATTACAGAATCGAGAGAAAAAACGACATCAATTAATAAAATTTGAAAAACCACCCCTTTAAATGTCACTTCGGAAATTGATATATTTTGGGCGGACTCCGTTTTTTCCATTTTCTCATGAATCTCTTTTACACTCTTATAGATTAGAAAAAGTCCACCACAAATCAGGATGATATCACGTCCGGAAATTCCCATTTTATGAATCACAAAGAGGTCTGTTGTCAATCCCATAATCCATGATATAGAAAAAAGCAAAGCTATACGCATCAACAGGGCTAAACTTAATCCTATTTGCCTTGCTTTAGATTGTTGCTCTTTAGGAAGTTTATTAGCTAAAATGGAAATAAAAATTAAGTTGTCAATTCCCAAAACGATTTCTAAAGCACACAATGTTAAAAAAGCGGTCCAAACATCAAGGTTTGTAATCCAATCCATATCTTTTTATTTAAATTGAAATTTATTTAGTTTCCAACCAGGTATAATTTATTTGATTTCATTTGTCGTTTCCAATAATTTGGATAAACAAACTGTCAATGAAAATACATAAAGCCAAAAATAAAACTTTATATTGTCCTCAACAAATAAATATCCGAAACCATTAGATAAAATGACTGAGTTTAAAGAAAAAGTTGATTTGTCATCTTAAGGACAGATTTTGTTTTCCTGACAATAATTTAATTGTTTTAGTCAGTGCAGTATGCTCCATACACCTTCTGCGACATTATATTGAAATTATTCAGATAGTGGGATTTTAGGTCTAAATAAATCCGGTAAGATGATCAAACAATATAATCAATTCTGGTTTTTGAGAAACTATGAATGGAAGCACTTGCCAAGTAAGTTGATCCAGACTTTCATTCTATACTTTAGTTACAATGACATAAAATAGTGGCATACCAATGGTAATATTTAAAGGAAATGTTACTCCTAGTGCCATTGGGATATAGAGTCCCGGGTCTGCCTTTGGAGCGGCCAATTTCATGGCTGCCGGAACTGCAATGTAAGACGCACTGGCCGCAAGAATTGAAAATATGAATCTGTTGCCAAGATCATTTGTTACAATACTGCTTGCGAACGCCACTACGCATCCATTGATGACGGGAATTATAACAGCAAATAAACTCAGAAAAAATCCATTTTTTTTGAAAGAAGAGAAACGTCTTGCTGTTACCATTCCCATTTCTAATAAGAAAATAGCAAGAAAGCCTTTAAAAATATCAGTTGTAAATGGTTTGATTCCTTCAGCTTGTCTAGTATCGGCGATAAATCCGATGATCAAGCTACCAAAAATCAAAAGCACACTGCCATTGGTAAATGAGTGTTTGAAAATTGAAGTCCAACTGGCTTTATTATTGGGCTCTTTTTCATACATTGACATTAGAATTACACCAACGATAATTGCGGGAGATTCCATAAATGCCATGACAGCAACCATGTGCCCGCCAAACTGAATTTGTTGAGCTTCAAGAAATGCAACTGCGGATACAAATGTCACAGCACTTACTGATCCATATGTTGCTGCAATGGCACCAGCATCACTTACATTAACTTTTCTTTTTAAGATATAAAATGTATAAAAAGGAATAAATGAAGCAATTAAAAGTCCGAACAGAATTGAATATGCAATCTCCATATCAAAGCGACTGTTGGCAAGCTCTTGCCCACCCTTAAATCCAATCGCAAACAGTAGATAAAGTGATATGAATTTGCTTGATGACTCCGGTATCTCCAGGTCACTTTTAATGGTAGTTGCTAATATCCCGAGTAAAAAAAATAATAATGTAGGATTGGTTAAATTAGAGAGCAGTAATTGAAAATCCAAAGCTTTGATATTAAATTAGTTAAGAAATTTCATTCGTTCTTATTTTATTATCAACAAAAGTAATATTATTAGAGAAGATATTAAGTGAATTTAATATCACATTACAAATAAAAAAAACTTCCTTTTTACATGCAATGGTTTGTCTTAAAAGTACAATCGGCATTATCATGGCAAACCTGATCAAGTGCTTCAATTTTTTTATCTTACCTCATTCAATACTTCAATTCCTTACCAGAGTTGAGAATAATTCGATTACCATATCATCAATTTGTGCCCATTTGCCAAACTATAAACTTATATTCATTTCTTTCCAGTTAGTTTTACTTTTTAATTTAACTAAACTATAAGACGATCCCTGCAGAAGGTAAGATTTATGATGATCCGGAAAAATTCGCGACTATATAAATAAAGAAGTCTGTCAAAATGAACGATGCGTTAAAATCTTGAAAATCTAAATAATTAAGAATCCACAATCTGCCTGATTTTGCTTCTTACAAAACAAGAGTTCGTTTGATTTTGAAATTGAATTGCATTGATTTCATCTAATTTATATTTTTCTTATTAACTTTAGCATTCCATTTTAACACAACCGCCGCTTAATGCAAAGCTCAAAAAGTAAATTATGAAAAATTTATACATCTTCCTGGCTTTTTTAATTTCACAATTGCCATTGAACGGGCAAGAATCTGATCAGCCCTATTCCGCATTGATTAAAGTTGCTGATTCCCTTTACAATGCAAAGGATTATTTAAATTCTACAAGAGTTTATTCCGCAGCATTCATGATTAAAAACGGGACTATTCCCGCATCAGACCGCTATAATGCGGCTTGTACATGGGCACTCGCAAACATTCCGGATAGTGCCTTTTATCATTTGAATTACCTGGCCAAATTTCAGAATTATACAAACTATGGACACATTACTATTGATCCGGATCTCATCTCCTTGTACAATGACCCTAGATGGAATGTTCTGATCGAAAACATAAAAATGAACAAAGAAAAGGCAGAAGCCAATCTTATAAAACCACTGGTTCTCTATCTTGAAAATATTTACCAGGACGATCAGAAATATCGCATGCAAATTGATGAACTCCAGAAAAAGTATTCCAGGGATTCAAAAGAAATGCAGGCCCATTGGAAATTAATTCAGGAAAAGGATTCCATTAATTTAATTAAAATTAAAAACATTCTGGACTACTATGGATGGTTGGGTGAAGATGACATCGGTCGTCAGGGCAATACCACACTTTTTCTTGTGATTCAACATGCTGATCTGGCCACTCAAGAAAAATATCTTCCCATGATGCGAGATGCTGTTAAAAACAAAAAAGCCAATCCAAGCAGTTTGGCTTTACTTGAAGATCGCGTTGCACTGCGCCAGGGAAAAAAACAAATTTACGGAAGTCAGATCGGCAGGGATCCTGTTACCAATACCTTTTATGTATCACCTTTGGAAGACCCCGACCATGTAGACCAGCGTCGAGCAGAAGTAGGACTCTCCCCTTTGGCTGATTATGTCAATCGATGGCAGATCAAATGGGACGTCGAACAATATAAAAAAGATTTACCTGCATTAGAAGCCAAAGAGAAAGCAAAACAGAAATAGTCTCCTTGTTTTTTAACTTCGGTGAACATCATAACCATTCAGATTTTAATTCGAAAAATATTGGGTTGAATACTTAAAACACAAAATGAAAACTGTTTTTATTATTTGCTTATCCATTGCAATCTCCATAACCGTTTTCAGTCAAAACTATCCCTGGGAAAGGCCCCTTAGAATGGCCTGGTCAAATGATGGCAGGACTTTTGACAAATCCGAAATATTTCAGGATTCCTCAGGTGTTCCATCATTAATACGATGGAAAGGAGATACTTTGATTTGTGCATTTCAATGGTTTCGACAACCAAAAAATTCATCCAGTTGGGATCGCGTTGCGGTAAAATTCTCTTATGACAATGGATTCAGTTGGACTGAACCAACGCCAATTGTTGTGAATGACCTCCCTTCCAATTTTCAAAGACCATTTGATCCAACACTCACGATTTTCAGTAACGACAACATCCGGATCTATTTTTCTTCAAGTAACGGCATACCCAAAATGGGATTGGATTCAATGATTAATACCTACTCCGCAAAAAGTAAAGACGGAATACATTTTAATTTTGAGTCGAATGCGAGAGTCGATGAAGTAACCAACAGGGTTATTGATCCAGCAGTTATTTATTTTAAAAACAGTTGGCATTATGTCGCACCAATTGGAAGTCCACATCAAGGTGCTTATCATTATGTATCGCCTGATGGATTAAACTTTTCGCCTGTACCCAATATACCATCTGACAACATGCACAACTGGACCGGAAATTTTATGGTCTATGATACCAATGCACTTCGCTTTTATGGTAGCGGTCCTTTTATCTGGTACAATGTTTCACCAAACGGAGGCCAATGGACTGGATTTGTGAATACTAATATTCAAGGCGGAGATCCTACAGTCGTTAAAATTTCTGAGAATAATTATCTAATGGTATTTGTCGGAAGTCCTTATCTCACAAATAATGAAAACGATATAAAGGATCCGGAACGATTTATTTTATTTCCCAATCCTGTAAAAAACAGATTAGAAATCCATTGTAAAAATCAGAATGATGCATTTGACTATAAAATATACAGTTCATCTGGACAACTTATAGATTCGGGAATGCACAGAACTTCCCCTATAGAAATTGAACATTTATTTCAGGGTTTCTATTTTATAGAACTCCAGGCTGCCGGTAAAAAACTCCAGCCCATTTTAGTTGAATTTGTAAAAGAATAAATTTGTAATTCATGAAGTATTTAGGGATTATCATTCTTACATTTTATTTGATCTGTTGCACAAATAAAAATGAGAGCACTTCGAATCAGATTAAGAGTACATTCATTACAGATTCCCATATAAAATATCCCGACATTCTTCCGGATTATGTAACAGATCAATTGAAGGGCAAATTGGTTTATGTGGATATCTGGGGAACCTGGTGTCGCCCGTGCCGCGAAGAAATTCCATTTTCTAAAAAACTCCAATCTAAATTTGAAAATGATGATGTTGTTTTCCTCTTTTTATGTTGCCATTGTGAAGAAACAAGTTGGAAAAAAATGGTGAACGATTTCAAATTGCCCGGCATTCATATCATTCTGAAAGAGGAGCAATTGAAATTGCTTGAAGAAAAATACCAGATCATGGGATTTCCATCCTACATGATTTATGGTAAAGACGGAGTCTTACAATATGGTGATGCGCCAAGGCCCAGCTCAAGATCCATCGAGGGCGTACTCAGAGGACTTCTCAGACAATAATTTTGAGACCATATCAATACCCATGTTGAAAGGACTTGGATTAAACTTTGTCCTGTCAGATTGCAACGGAAAGCGACTAAAAATTCTATATAAACTTCTCATTACTGAAAAAACAATCGCGAGACATCGGGAAAGAATGATATAGAATGTATGGCGGAGTATGGACTATACCAAAAAATGCCCTTGCTTTTTTAATCATACAAAGCAATCTCAAACTAATACTTTTAGTTTTTCTTTTTGTTGCTGTTCTAAGAGTTTTGTCCACTTCTCCTTGATACGTTGAAACTCCTTTGGATCAAAGTTTGGATCTGTTTTTTGACGGTAAGAAGCGTCACGAATTTCGCGCACCATTTGGACAGCATCAAATAATTTTTCCTTTTTAGCTTTCATCTGTCAAGTCTCTTGGGTTTCTAATTTCTAAAATCTTGTATCCGTATTTTAAATTAACTGAATTGTATAATCGTATTTTGTCAAAATTAACGATGTGCTTAAAATTCCAGCTAACAAGAAGGTCAACTTGTTGAACAGTTGCTATGGCTATATGTTGGGTATCCGCCAATGATTTTTTTGTTACAATTTTCTCTTTTAAATAATGCCCTGACAACTTTTCTGCCTCGTGGGTAAGTTTTGCAATTTCTAGATATTTATTTGGAATACCGTTTAGAATATGTTTTATATGACTCGGTGCAAATCTTAACTCAAATTCAGAAATTTCTGAAATAACCGCTTTGAATTTTCCAGTTTTAAATTGTTCAATGAGTCGATTAGACCACAATTCAAATTCAGGGTCATAGCAACCTCCAAATACTGAAGTGTCTACATATATTCTCATAAGGTAAAGTTACGAATATTTTTAGACTTAAAGCATTGGACAAAACGTTTAGTACATTTGTTTAATATCGAATATATGAATTCAGTTAATTCCTCTGTTTCAACCGGAAAGGATCTAAATAAAACTCTTTTACTTGCCTTGAGTTATTATCTGTTTTACATGATCTATTTATTCATATCACCTGAATCCGAATTTTGGCATTGGTTGACCCTGGTCTGCATTCCTTTCAGTTTGCTTTATCTCCCTCAAGTTTCCAAATCGGGAAGCCGGAACATACTGATGACTTTAAAAGAGTTTGGTCTAGAAAAATCGAAACTTTGGAATGGTTTATTATGGGCGATACTGATTGGTGCAACCCTTGCCGCATTACAATTATTACTTTCAAGAAATAAGGAGGACATTCTTACACTTTTCCAATCGGGTCAATATCTCCATTTGTTGCCAAAAGCCATATTCATCATGCTGATTACTGCCGGATTTACGGAAGAATTTTTCTTTAGAGGATTTCTCCAGACCAGATTTCAAAATGCTTTCAAATCGAATATGATCTCAATAGTCTTGACATCCCTCGCGTTTGGTCTTTACCATTTGCCATATGCCTACCTGAATCCAAGCTGGCCATCATGCGGCAATTTACTGGATGCCTTATCATTAGCATTCAGCCAAGGAGTTCCCGTAGGTTTAATTCTTGGAACTGTTTATTTACGTACTGGAAATAATCTCATGGCATCCATTATTGTCCATACCATGATCAATGCTTTACCTGCTATGCTGGTATTCAAGACCTAAAACTGTGACGGATCAAATTTTTTTATACTAATTTTTTAATGCCTCCAGCAAATCAAAACACAAGTGTTTTAACTTTGCCAACTGTTATTGCACTAACACTGGTCTTATGAATAAATACATACTGCTCATTTTATTGACATTATCCGTCAAGCTTGCCGGATTCTCAAATCATTGTAATCTCCCAATAAGAGATGGCCTCTATTTAGTTATCAAAACAGGATCCGATACAACTCGGTTTGATAAAATCAAAACTTCGGAAATAGAAATTCATTTCAATTCCTTATTTCTCGAGTTTGCCGATCATGATATGAGCAAAATTCTCATTGACACTTCCGAGTTTGTTCCTCTTGAATTGGAAAAACTACCTGTAACGGAACCACAAACCGAGCTTAAAAAGAAATTACTGCTTTCGCTAACTAAAGAAGCTTCAGAAATCTTAAAAACATTTTCAGCAAAGCATGTCATGAAGCATGTTGTACTGGTGGTGGATGGAGAAGCGGTAACCATGCATAAGATCAGGGAAGCCATTACAAGTGGCCAGCTTCAAATTACACGTTGCACCGACAATGCCTGTGAAAAAATTGCCGTTGCATTGAAAGACAATATCAAACAGTGATACCCGGGTGATAAAATTTCTTTACATACTTCTATTTGTATTCAGCGCACCTTATCTTTTATCAGGACAGATTACCTATTATGATGATAATGATAGCATCATAACGGAACATGAATTCCAAAAGAAAGAAAAATCCTTAAGTTACTTTGCGGTTCCCGGAGATTCGTTAAACCAAAAAAAATTAATCTTCAGAAATCAGGAAGGTAAAATTAACAACAGGTCTTTACTTATTGCATTCCTAAATCAAGAACTGAAACTGGCTCTGGATACATCTAAGCTTTTAGTAATCATTTATTACCCTGGCGAAGACCCTTGCAATTCAAGTGGTAGTAAAAATAAAAAAATGCTGCAAACCATGTACAATACTTTGGAATATACTTTAGTAAAAATAGCCGAAACTAAGCCATTATACCTGTATAAAGAAAGAAGTGGTTTGGAAAAGTATGATGGCATAATAAATTGGTTAGAAGACCCCGAACATATAATTGAAAAAATTTTCTTTAAGCATCACTTTCCGTGTGAAAGCTTTGTAATCATTTCAAAGAATGGCAATTACAAGAGTTATCTCGGAGAATTTCCAAATCAAATGATTCTGGAATTTGCAGAACAGTTACTGAAACAAGATTAATCTATTAGATTCAAAAGAAAACCTGTATATTCAGATAATATTTAATCACTAAAAATAAATAAATATGAGCAATCGAGTAGTCCATTTTGAAATCCCCTGCGACAATCCCGAAAAAACGATGAACTTTTTCAAAGAAGCATTCAACTGGAATTTTCAACAATTTGGTAATGAACCGTACTGGACAGTGATTACCGGAGATGAAAAAATGCCTGGAATTAATGGGGGCTTAATGCAAAGAAGAGATCCTGCGCAACCCATTGTAAATTCAATAGACGTTGTCAGTATTGATGAATCCATTATTAAAATCGAACGCGCGGGCGGAACCATAGTGGTACCGAAAATGCCGATCCCTACTGTTGGTTGGCTTGCTTACTTTAAAGACCCGGATGGCAATATTCATGGTATCTATCAAAATGATCCCTCCGCCCAATATTAATCTTGATACAAATATGATCTTCAAATAATTTAACTCCTGTCCAAAATATTTCTATATTGTACAAAATTTTGTTAAAAATTTTTGATTTCAAAGAACATGGACGACTGGAGGAAAATTGATAAAGATCGGCTTACCGTTTTTACGGATGCCATCATGGCTATCATTATGACAATTCTTGTTCTTGACTTAAAAGTACCTGCTTTAAAAATAGAAACCAATCAAGATTTACAACTTCATCTTGTAAACCAACTTCCCCATTTTCTTGGATTTGCAATCTCTTTTTCAATGATTGTCATAATCTGGTTTTCACATCAGCATTTAATGAAAATCTTAAGCTATGCAGATGCCAACTTTACTATATTAAATTTCCTCTTTTCAGGTTCTATCGCCACGCTGCCCTTCTCTACCGCATTAGTTAGTGAATATCCTTCTCTCTCCTCTGCTGTTGCCATCCTTGCATTAAATATGCTCTTGATGAATCTTTTTCTGACGGGCATGTATATTTATATTGACAAACGCAATTTAAGGCTCCCCGATGCGACTCCGTTGCATTACAAGAATATTAAACAAGGAATGGGTGTTGCTGGAATCGTTTTATTGTTTTTGGCTGTAATTTTAGCAACTTTTTCGACTCGAACTTCATTACTCCTTATCATTGCCGTTCCCCTTATGCATTGCGTGCCGGTGCGTTCA
This sequence comes from Saprospiraceae bacterium, assembly GCA_044227375.1. Lineage (GTDB taxonomy): Bacteria > Bacteroidota > Bacteroidia > Chitinophagales > Saprospiraceae > Vicinibacter. Next base: position 1,845 of record JBGAWX010000051.1, on the reverse strand, counting down.
AAAACCAATTGAATTCATGAATCGATTTCAGGTTTCTTTTAGTTTATTCCATTTATCTAATACTCTATTATGAAAAAGTTTTCGTATGCTATCCTAATGATTGCCGTAAGCATCATAATGGCTGGATGTCCCTATGAATCCACTTACCCCATTGACAAACCTTCCATCAAAATTCAACCGGAAATAATCGGTGAATGGCGGGATACCTTAAATAACAAAACCTACAAAGTAATCCAACAGGATGAATTTACATTTCGCATTGAAAAAGCAAAGGATCTTTCTGATGATGCTGAATATTACTCTGCCTATAAATCAATAGTAAATGGCAGCACCTTTTTGAATATTTGGAAAATCCAGCCTGAAGATTCTATTCGAAAATACTTTTTTCACAAAATGGACTTGCTTTCCAATGGCTCGATCAAACTCTCTGAAGTTACAGACAATATCAGAGAGCGATTCAATTCCAGTGCAGAATTAAAAAAATTTATTGCAGGCAACATGCACAACAGTTACTTTTTTGGAAAAGAAGAACTCAATTTAATCCGGGCCGGAAAATAATTGATCTTTTCTATTATCAGTTATCCAAGAAACTTTTGTCGTCCCGGAAAAATTTCATAAACAAATTATTGATTTCAAATTTGAAATGAATAATTTTATAAAATGAATAAGATCTCAAGTCCAACTGAATTGGAATAGTGCTAAATTTTATTGAAGCTACAATTTATGCAGTTGCGAAATACAACAGCAAATCAATTTATGCACCAATGACCATTTATGTGAAAGGAAATTTGATCGCTGTACTTGAACGATTATTTTTGTAATTTGAATTATATGAAACCAACAATCATCCTTTTTCTATTTATGACATGGTCTGCATGCAATCATCCGTCAAACCAAAACCAGGAATTATTAGACCGAATCAACAAACTCGAACAACGTCTTTCAGATCCTTATAAACCAGGCTTTGGTGAATTCATGAGTTCCATGCAGAATCATCATGCAAAACTTTGGTTTGCCGGAATTCATGAAAATTGGAAACTCGCTGATTTCGAAACCCATGAGATTGTAGAAATCATGCATAACATTCAAAAATACCAGGCCCAAAGAAAAGAATCCGAATTAATCGGTTCTCTCAGTCCAGCCATTGATAGCCTTTACTCCGCAATCAATCAAAAAAATCAAACTCATTTTAAAAGCAGCTTTGAGTACCTTACCAATTCATGCAATCATTGTCATCAGTTGACAAAATTTGAATTCAATTGGGTTAAAGTTCCTGAACAACAATTTTTTAGCAACCAGGATTTTGAGGTCAAAGGAAATCTTTGAAAAAGAGATACCCCATCACCACTCAGGAATTGAATATATTATAAAAACCATTGCTATCTACACAACAAGCCCTCTGCAAATTAGTCTTCAATTGCAGCATCTTATTTAATTACCTCATTCAGCATTATTAATTCTCGCAAGAATATAGTATATTTCCTGAGTATTTCAGATTCAGATCGAAACCCGGTTGAATTATTACTTCACCTTCAAATCTTCGGTTATGAAAAGTTCATTGATCAATTTGAGAAGTGCCTGTTACCAGTTCTTACTAGGTTTGATTTTGCTTCAACCTGCATTTTTAAGCAGTCAGACTTTCCAAACTACAATAGGCCATCCATTGCCCGCCTATGAAGATGGCGTCAGTGGATTAATTACCAACACTGGAGAGCTCCTCATTTTAGGAAACAACTTCAATCATCCTTCAGGTTTCTTCAACCAAAATGGTGATATGCAAATGATCTGGCTTAACAATTCCGGAAATGTATTGAATCCGGGAAGAATGATTGGACAAGATGTGCA
>JBGAWX010000050.1:0-16512 GCA_044227375.1 Saprospiraceae bacterium | reverse complement strand
TATTTGGATTGCACCGGCAAATGCAAACATTATAAGCGGACAGGGATCCAACACTGTAACAGTGTCATACTCCAATTCATTTGTTTCCGGCATTCTATCCGTTACCGCAACAAAATGCATCACAAGTGCTGCCAGCATTTTGGCTATTTCTTCTGTTCCTTCAATGCCATCTGCAATCAATGGTCAGGCTTCTGTTTGCACCAATGCAATTGAATCATATACCTGTCCTTCGGTATCGGGAGCCACATTTTATACCTGGTCGACTCCTGGCGGATCTATAATACTTTCCGGACAGGGTTCAACATCAATTTCCATTCAACATGGTGCAAGTGCATTAATGGGTAACCTTTCAGTGCGGGCATTAAATGCATGTGGAAGTAGTACAACCAAATCGCTCTCCATAACAATACTCAACTGTGCGGAGGATGTTGTTGATAGATCTGAAACGGATAAAATTATTCCGCAAAGAGAACAAATCATTTTAGATGTAATTGCAATTCCCAATCCTTCGAACAATCATTTTACAATGATTGTAAATAGCCCTAGTGATCAATTAATTGATATCCGGATATTTGATGTAACAGGAAGACAAATGAACATGCAAAGAAAAAACATAAGAGAACCTATTACATTAGGTGATGAATTAAAGCCTGGAGCATATATTGCAGAGATCATTCAAGGTAACAGTACAAAAACCATAAAACTTATTAAAATATAAAGCTAGTAACTCAAAAAGCCGCATCAAATTGATGCGGCTTTTTTGTTTCTGCATTAAAATCTCACTGGTTGTGAGTGTTATTATCAACACTTCATATTAGAAATATTCATTATATTTGCAAATTGCCAATAATACAACCATTGATGTAAATGCGTAGTTCATTAAATTTGACATGTCTCACTTTAATCTTCATATTTTTTAGTAAATTATCAATTGCACAGTATACTAATCCCACAGACACGCTCGAATCCGCCCGTCAATTATCCTATTCCAAAAAATATCCTGAAGCTATTCATTTACTCAAAGCATTTGAGATAGATCACCCCAAAGACATCAATTCTGTACGCCTTCACGCACAAATCCTGTACTGGATGAAGGATTATGAAAAGGCATTTCAATTGTGTGAAAAAACCATAAAGAATAATTCTAATCTATATATTAAACTGGACTATGCCAGAATGCTCTTCGAACAATATCAACTGAAACGAGCCGATCAAATTCTTACTGACTACTTAAAGTCCGACAAAACCAATGTTGAAGCAAACAATATGATGGGCACCATCTCGTATTGGAATGGAAATCCAGGAGTAGCCAAATCATATTTTATATCTGTCCTCAAGCGATACCCAAAAAATGATTGGGCATTGCGATACCTCAATGAAATCAATTTACATACAGCGCCATATCTTAAATTCATTTCAAATTATAACGACGATACCCAGCCTTTACAATCGATCAACTCGGGTTTGGAATCAGGATGGTACACCTCCAATTGGCTAAGCCCAAGAGTCAAATTTGAAATCAATCATTTCATTGATACTTTGAAAGAACACAATACCTATTCATTACACCTGGGAAATAAATTTTCATTATCAGGAATTAAAACGGAGTTATCCATATCAGGAGGCGTTTATAAAAATCAAAACGACGATACATTCAATTGGATTGGAGAAGCTGAGCTCAACAAAAAACTATTCCAATACTTCTCTATTTCGCTAATGGCTGAACGCAAGCCCTACCTCTACACCTTAAGCAGTTTACAAAACACCATCATGCATAACCGGTATACTGCAGCAATCCATTATCAAAAAGCAGGCGGCTGGAATGGCAAAATTGCATACAATATCCAGGAGTTTCCGGATCACAATACGGTTCAATCATTAAGCTCATGGTTGCTTACTCCTCCATTAAAATTTTTTAATCTCGAGCTGAGTATCGGTTATGCAAACAACTTTGCGGATTCTAAAATAAATCATTTCACTTCAACAAAAACCATCAGTGAAATCATCGCCAACAATAATGTCATTGATGGGATTTATAATCCCTATTTCACCCCGGAGCGCCTGGAAATCCATTCAGCTATTGGCAAACTTGCTTTCGTCCCCTCAAAATCATTTTCATTATTCCTCAATGGCAGCATCGGAATTTCAGCAATGGCAGATAATCCATATTTGTTTTTAAGTAATGACGAAAACAATCAATTGATCATCACCAAGGATTATACCCGCATGAAGTTTTATCCTTTTGATTTTACAGCCAAAATCTTAGTAAAAGTTTCCGATCGATTTAATATAGAATCCGGATATACTTATAATAAAACGTTATTCTATACAAACCACAATATTAATTTGACCCTTAAATACATTTTCGCAAGTGAAAGAAAATAAGTCAATAGATTTATGGTCTTTCAGGCAAGCCAAAGAAGCCGGAACGAAAGAAAAGTTTTTCTTATTTGTACTGGTGATTGCTGGTTTAATTTGCATTGCCAGGTTAACAGATTGGTGGTTCAGGGAAGAACATGTTGCTTCATGGCCGTTGTATATATTGCTTTCATTTATTTTTTGGTATGGTATACTTCGGCTGATACTTATCTGGATAAATTACCTTGGGATAAAGAAGCCTATAAAACGAAATGCTCCCAATAATTTGCGTGTTGCGATTTTTACGACAAGCTCGCCGGGAGAACCATTGAGCATGTTTGAAAAAACACTGGAAGCCTGCGCAAAAATTACATATCCTCATACGACGTATTTGTTGGATGATACTCAAAATCCCTTATTTAAGACTTGTGCAGAAAAACATGGTGCTGTACATCTTGAACTGGTCGGTATCCCCGGTGCCAAAGCCGGAAAAATAAATGCCGCACTTAAAAAAACCGATGAAGAGATAATACTCGTATTAGATCCTGATCATATTCCGTTTCCTAATTTCTTTGATGAAGTGCTTGGTTTTTTTAAAGATGAAAAAGTGGGATACGTTCAGGTAGCACAAGCATATTATAATCAGTATCGCTCATTCACAGCAAAAGGAGCTGCAGAACAAACATATACTTTTTACGGGCCGACACAAATGGGATTGTTCGGAAGAAATTGCGCCGTTGCAATAGGTTCAAATTGTACATTCAGACGCAAGACACTCGAATCTGCAGGTGGACATGGTATCGGCCTGGCAGAAGATTTAATCACATCGATTCGAATTCATGCAGCAGGTTGGAAATCGATTTATCATCCTGTAATCATTAGCCGCGGTCTCGTACCTGAAGATTTTGGTTCATTCTGCAAACAGCAATTGAAATGGGCGAGGGGAGTCCATGAAGTATTGTTTGCCGAAATTCCAAAATTATTCAAGAAATTAAATTTCTGGCAACGGATTTCATATACTGCAATCGGCAGCTATTATTCTGTGGGGACCATAACATTGATTTATCTTCTCATCCCTTTTATGTATTTATTATTTGGTGTGTTGCCTGCAAAAATGCAATTTATAGAATTCATTTTTTATGGTGCCCCGGTTATGATCATTGCTATCCTGATCTATTTTTATGTGCAATATTGGATGTGCCATCCGCAAATGGAAAGAGGATTTCACTGGCGTGGTATGATTTTAAAGTTTGCATGCTGGCCGGTTTTTTTTCTTGGATTTATATTGTCCATCATCAATGCAGACATCCCTTATATTCCCACAGCAAAGCAAGCAGTCATTGGAAAAGTGACCCCTTTTGCATATCCGTTGGTATTTCAAGTGACCTTTTTTCCATTAATAGTATTGTATGTAATTTACGAAAGACGTTATATTTTACCTGAAACCACATTAGTAATGACTGCGGAAAAAACCTGGGGGATGATTGGCTTTGCAACCGTTTCTTTCCTGCTTGCATTGGGCGGCATTTATGCAGTGGTTGATTCTCAACTTCTAAAACCTGAAGATCCCTGGGATCATATCGATATAGATCAGATGGTCAAACTAAATTCAATCAAATGAAACAAAAAATGTATCGGTTAAATATTGTACTTGGAGCAATAACTCTCGGTGTTTTGCTTGTTTGGCTGCTAACGATGTTGGGACAAAAATCCACAGGGCCACTCGAAGATACATTTACAGCAATGGGAAAAGGAGTATCAACTATCGAAGATAAATACATTCTTCAAGGACGTAAACATACGCGGTCCGATAAATTAAATTGGTTTAATGATTATAGAAACGATGTCAAAAAACTTTTATATCCGGATAAAATTTTATATGGCGCTTTCGATAATGAGTTTTCTGAATCTTTTCAAAGTATTGTTGAATTGGAAAATTCGCTACAAACTACATTTCCGGTCATTCATATTTACACGGCATGGGGTAGTAAACCGGAACAGAAATTTCCATTCATGCAGGCGAAAGCAATATTGGATGTTGGATCAATTCCCTTCATTACCTGGGAACCCTGGCTTACTGATTTTGACAAAGAAAAACATCCGCAAATCGTTGGTGATGTAAAAAAAAGAGATAAGAATGGATTGCGGGCAATTGCCAGAGGGGATTATGATTTCTATATTGACAAATGGGCAAATGAAGCAAAAGAGTTAGCCAGGTTTTGTTATGTTCGTTTCGGCCATGAAATGAATGATCCTTACCGTTATCCCTGGGGGCCACAAAACAACAAACCGGAAGATTTTGTCGCAGCATGGAAACATATTGTCAATCGCTTTAAATCAATTGGTGCAACAAATGTCATTTGGGTTTGGTCACCACACCCAGCATATTCTTATTTCGATTACTACTATCCCGGAGACAACTATGTAGATTGGGTTGGTATCGGAACATTGAATTATGGGAACGTGGCTTCCTGGGGTAAATGGTGGACCTTTGATGAAATATTCGGAAACTATTATACTCAACTTTCCAAATACAAAAAACCAATAATGATTTCTGAATTTGGAAGTCTGGATGTAGGAGGAAACCGTGCCAAATGGTTTGCAGATGCATTAACGAGTATGCCTGTAAAATATCCTGCCATCAAATCAGTAATCTTCTTTCATTGCTCCAGTGACAATACGACAACCAGCAAAGCGCTGAATTGGTATTTCAAAGATGATTCTTTGGTCACTCAAGTTATTATCAAGTCAATGATCAATACAGCAACTTCTACACCTGACAGTCTGGGTAACAATTGACAATGGATAATGGATAATGGATAATGGATAATGGATAATGGGCAATAAAAAAATAATCTATACTATTGAAGAAATCAAATAATAATTGACAATTGTCAATTGTCAATTATCCATTGTCGAATATGAATTTGTTTAGTCAAATTTCCTCCCACTCCGATCGATCAATCCGGACAACGCCTGCTGCGTTCCCATCATCAACACATCCTGTATGTTGACATGATCCGGTCTTGAAGCAATCCAATAAATGGTTTCCGCAACATCACTGGATTTAAGGGGATTAAAGTCATTGTATATTTTTGCCTTTTCAATATCTCCATCAAATCGATTCAGCGCAAATTCAGTTTCTTCAACATGCCCTGGTGCGACCTGACTTACTCGAATGTTGTGTGTATATAAATCCTGTCTAATCGATTTTGTCAAAGCATCCACAGCGAATTTACTGGCGCAATACACATTACCTTTAGGATAAACTTCTTTGCCGGCTGTTGAACAGATATTAATAATGTGCCCGGACTTTCGCATGACCATTCCCGGTGAAATTAATCTGGTGATGTACAACAGTCCTTTCACATTCGTATCAATCATGGTTTCCCAGTCTTCCAGTTCCCCTTCATGAATAAAGTCTAATCCTTTTGCAAGACCGGCATTGTTGATCAGGATATCAATGGTTGCAAAATCACCAGTCAAGGAATCTATTGCATTTTTACATTCATCAAAAGATCTAACATCGAAAGAAAGCAACTGAATCTCGGTCTGGAATTTATTAACCAATTCAGTTTTTAAATTTTGTAGGAGCTCTGTTCTCCTTCCACACAATACAAGGCGATAGTTTTTTTGTTGTGCAAAAATTCTGGATGTTGCCTTCCCTATACCTGAAGTGGCACCTGTGATAAATACTGTTTTCATTCTTGTTTTAAAAGATCTTGAATTGTTTTTTCAAATTCTATCTTGAAATTTTGAAACTGCGAAGTAGCAGGTCCATCAAAACCTGTATGAATTTTTACAACCTTATTATTCCGATCCAAAAAAATCATAGTTGGGTAGGCATTGATTCCTGATAATTGGGGCAATGCCGTTGATGCAGAATCTTTTTTGGACATGCCTCCATATGCAATTTCATAATTGAGATTTAGACTCGATTTATATTTTTTAATACGCTCGTAAGCTTTCTGCCTTTCAGGATATCGTTCAAAAGATAATCCTATAACTACGAGATTCGGATTAGAATGTTTTTTGAGGTATTCGTTTATAAAAGTCGATTCGTCCCTGCAATTGGGACACCAGCTGCCCATTATCTGAATGATCTTAATTTTATTTTTATACTCCGATGCATCCAAGTCTATAAGTTTTTGTTCAGGCGTATAAAATTTAAACCTGAAACTCTGATGTTCATCCTTTATTGTCGTCAAGGTGTCTGCATCTTCAAGTTGTGCACTGGTGACTTTTACAGCTCGCCAATTGGTTTTATAGTGCTTACCAGAATAATAACTTCCAATTAATGAATCACCTTTAACATCCGCCTCAAATAAAAATGCATGGGCTCCATCAAAACATGAAAGCAACAATTTATCTTTTTCAATTTCACCTTCCAGATATCTAAAATCCCCGGTTTCAGTACGAAAGGTTCCCGTGACTTTGCTATTCACCTGAGTAAATTCTCCGATTGCATTAAACCGGTCTTTCGCTGATGTATCTGCAAAAACAGCCTGATACATTCCATTCACTTGCGCTGTCACGCTATGATTTGTTTTGTAAAATCTATAATCTTGTCCAAATTTGGCTTCAAATGCCATATAATAATCCTTTTTGTCCTGGACCACAAAATATCCACGCATCTTATCTTCTTCAAAAACACCTTTTAAACAAGCATCATATGGATTGAGGTTAATCCTGAATGTGTCATCTCCTGTTCTGATATCCCTACCTATGGATATATCGTCAAATACAATACGTTCAGATGCATTCATGATAATCATCACAGGTTTCTTCAAAGAATCATATTGGATTTCAAAATTAAAGGGAATGACTTTAGATTTGGATTCATAGTCCACATCCCTTGAGACCACTTCTTTTCGTCCTTCGGTTACAATCAAATCTTTATATTCATAAATATAAATCACAGCTCTCCAAACACCTGGTGGAAATCCTTTATGTTGATTGGGAATGGTAATGCATCCAACCAAATTTAACAAGATCCAAAAACCAATCATGTTTAATATAACAACTCCAGGAATCCCTATTTTCTGCTTATTCAATTTAATTTGTTTTATCAACTTCATTAATATCCGTGCAATCCTATTAATCCGCGCAATCCGCGATCTCAATCCGTGTTCCCTTTTTCTCCTACAAATTGATGTTCCTTATGTCTGAACAACACATTAAATGTGGTAAGGCTTCCATAAATTCTGGTGATGTATTGCTGAAGATTGATTTTCTCTTCCTCCGTTAATTTGCTGCTGTTGATGCGTTGTTCCATTACCCGTAACCGATCGCGCAACATGACGATTTTGTGAAAGAATGCATCTATCGGAATTTCTTTTTCTTTAAGTCCGGACTCTCCGGGTTTCAAAATCATTACTCCATCTTTCCATTTATCGCCTAATGGAACGACTTCTGAAATATCCGACCAGGACCTTAAAATTCGCACGAGAGACTTTTCAGCTTCATTCATGGTGATCACTTCATCAGGTTCAATTCGCTCCACAATTTCCCATAGATTGTAATCTTTTCCTACCAGCTTTATTCCAAATTGTATAAAGCAAACTTGATATGCAGCAACATCTATGGTAATGATAACACCATCCCCAAAAGCCGGATGTTTCACTCTGGAACCGACTCCTAAAATTTTATCAAAACTCATTTATTTAAATTTTCTGTAAATATAGGCTTTTAGGAAATTAGTATGAGGGAAGAAGTAAGAGCAAAGCAATGGACAATGGACAATGGACAATGGACGATTGGCAATTGGCAATATAATTCTTTCATTCTTTCATTCTTTCATTCCTTCATTCCTTCATTCCTTCAGCCTTTAGCCTAACCTCAATTCAACTTCACGTTCTTGATTACATCACCCTGCGATAAACTCATCAATACTTCATTTCCTGAAATCATTTTTCCAAAAATAGTATATCGCCCATCGAGATGCGGAGTCGGTGAATGTGTGATAAAAAACTGTGTACCTTCTGTATCTGCACCTGCGCTCGCCATCCCAATCATTCCGGTTTCCTGATAATTCAGCATGGAAATCTCAGAACGGATGGTATAATCCAAAGCTCCATATCCATCGCCTCTGGGACAACCGGCCTGCACTACAAAATTAGGCACAACCCTGTGAAATGTTTTATCAGCATAAAATCCATCTTTGACCAGTTGAATAAAATTGATCACTGTAGCGGGTGCATGTTTCGGATACAATTCAATTCGTATCTCGCCTTTGTTAGTGCTGATAATTGCCGGTATGGTATCCCTGTAGGAATCCAGTAGAGTCCAATTGATCGGATGATTATACTCCGGAGTTTTCGGTTCGAACTTTTGATGGCGAATTCCGGCTACGCATTTTCCCAATTCATTATAGGTTTCAATATCCCTTGGCAAACGCAAATTGGATTGTGCCACCAACAACATCGAATCTGCTTTAAACAATTTATTTAGGTATGGTTGGGGTTTGGTAAATATCGAAGACATTACTGCAAGAGTCCCCGGATCCGCTGCATCACATTGTCTTTTAAAATACTCACTCAATTGATAATAAATAGCATTCCTGGTGCCCTGATATACAAAAGTAAAATCAGGTTTGCTTATAATTTTTTCAATGCACTCTGCAATCGTAGTCCTTATAAAAGGATGAGGATTTGAAGTACTCAGGTTCAATAAATACCCCAACTTTTTGGTATCTGAACTCAACACTTTAAGATAAGCTGCTTTTTCATATGGATTTTTCGATTGATTGACCAGGTTCAATAATTTGGACTCTATTGCCTGACGTGTCAATACCAGATAAGGTGGAATGTGTTTTAATGCTGCTTCAAAAACTAAACTCCGGATTTGCCAGGGAAGATTATTTTGTTCCGTCAAACTCTTCAACTCTTCTGAAATATCTGCATTGCCTTTCTCGAGAATGTATTGTGCTGCATAACTGGAAACATGAAGGGAAGGATTTTGCAAGGCTTTTAAAGCAAATGATCTTGCTTGCTGACTGTTGTGTTGCATTAAGCCTCTTACAATATTCGTTTGAATCCGTATATCCAATCCCCTAGAGTACAATTCCTCCATTGCATTAAGTGCTGCAGGACTATTGATCCTGGTCAATGCAGTGATCAAACACATCCTGATGTCGGGATTCTTTTCTTCATTACAAGCCTTCTTGAGTTGATCAAACTGATTGGTGAGATCAAAATTTTTAATTCTTTGCAGACAGTTTGCTGCCATCAGTCGTGCTGGCATTGGGTAATGATCGTTGGTGGACACCATTAAGATTTTATCCAATGCATCATTGCAAATTTTTTCACGCAAACCAAATCTGTAAAATGCAGACATCTGGCCGTACACCAGAAAGGTATCATCAGGCAAATACGTGTTGACCTTGCACATTAATTTTAAAGTAGAATCCGAACCGCATTTTCCCAATGCTTCCAGAATCATTCCATTGGTTTCATTAAAGGGACCGGATGAATCCACGGCAATAAATGCTGAAATCAATGATGGCTCTGCTTTCACATTAGCTATTTGGCCTAAAGAAAATACTGCAGCCTGTTTTACCTTTTCCACCGGGTCTTTTAATAACTCCGCTAATGATGGAATTGCTGAACTATCGCGAAATGATGCAAACGACATTGCAGCGAGATACCGGTAGGCAGCATTCTTGTGTTTGAAATACATTAAAAGCGAATCTCGCTGATGTCTGTCTTGCAGATCCAAAATCAATCGGACTTCTGGATCTGAAAGGGAATACGCAACTTGCTTTTGTTGGCTCTCATCGGGTGGAAAACAAGATTCCGTAAGCAACAAGAAATAACAAGCCACTATGCCAAAGACAATATGAAATCCCTTTTTTAACATCAAGCTTTATTTGCCTTATTAAGAAGTTTCAGATTGCGAAGATACACGATGAATGCGAAGGCACAAGCAGCCATTTCAAACGCCAAACGAAACATTCCGGTAACATCACCCTGCTCAACATTTCTTTGAAGTGGGACTGTAAATGCCACAATCAATACCAGTGCGAGAACCATAGTGAAGATCAACAATCCCTTGCCGGCGTTTTTTAAATACTTTGATAAAATCAAAAACAGGATACCCGCTCCTATTGGAACCACCGCGGTATGGATTGCAAAATCATTCGCTGCATAACCCCAAAATCCGATCAACAATAAAATAATTGAATTCATTAAAGCTGCGTGTTGTGATGTCATAGCTTATTTTATTTGGTTGCAGGTAAGGGTAGATTCACTATTTGCATTAATCTGAAATATTAACTCCTTAAATATGCATTCTGACGGCTTCACTTATTTTGGATCTTCTTTTTTCTTTTCTTTCTGCACCGGTTCATCTTCAAATATTTCATCATCGAGATGTTGATTGGACTGAGGTTGAATGGAGTGATCTGCATTGTGCGTACTCATCATTTGTTTAAATTTTTCGCAATCCAATTCAATACCGATATCTCCAGGAGGTTTTACAAAATTTACATCGCTTTGAAAACCGGAATCTTTATCGGCTTCGAGCTTTGTAATAAATGATGTAAAAAAAGGTTTCGCCATGTAAGAACCCTGGCCCATGTCAAGGGATAGAAAACGAATCCACGGATCTTCGCCACCAACCCAGGTTCCCACCACCAAATCGGGTGTGATGCCCATATACCATCCATCTACAAAATCATTCGTCGTTCCGGTCTTTCCACCATTAGGTACTTTTAAAGTCCAACTCGGACTCGACCTTCTCAACAAATCGACCATGACGTAATTGTAATTTGGAGATAAGGCAACATTATTTACGATGTTGCTTCTGTAAATGACTTTGCCGTTTTTGTCTTCAATGCGGGTCACAAAGACGGGCTTGGTATAAATTCCATTATTTGCAAATGTGGTATACGCCCCGGTCATCTCCAACACAGAAAGATCCGATGAACCAAGAACAATGGATGGATATTTCGGAATTAAATAACCACCATCTCTTCGTCGCAATGAAGAATCGATTCCCATGTTGTGAAGCAGTCCGCGTATTGGTTCTACACTGCCGAGTAGAATGACTAATTTCACTGTGATGGAATTCTTTGATAAAGCCAATGCTTTGTATAAGTTCAAATGTTCCCCGGTAAATGATTCCATGGCATTGCCGGGTGACCAGGCTTCGGGTAAATTAAAATTGGGATCGCCTGCAGGGATTGTGTATTGTATGTCCTGAAATTCACTGCAAGGAGAAATTCCCTGCAATGCAATTGCTGTGGCATACACGAAGGGTTTGAATGTGGAACCTACCTGTCTTCTTGAATTTACGTGATCGTATTTAAAATATTTAAAGTTAGTTCCTCCTACCCATGCCTTCACTTCACCAGTATGAGGATTCACTGCCATAGAACCGATCTGCATGTGTTTGCGATGAAATTTTATAGAATCCAAAGGACTCATCAGTGTGTCTTTTTCTCCGAAAGTCTGATAATCATAAACTCTCATTTTAACCGGAGTGGTCATTGCGGTACGTACTGCAATTTCAAATGCATCCCATTGTTTTTTAATGACAGGCCATTGTGCACTTTTATGAATTTTTATACAATAATCATATTGTGTCTGGTTGATGACTTTCTTTTTCAAATCTGCGGCTAAAGAACCTTTTTCTTTTTCTTCATTGATCAATCGCTGAATGGTCCGATCGCTGAGATCCACATTTCCAATTTCCGATTCAAGTTTTAATATGACTTCTCCAAAATAATGATTCCACAAAATGTTAAAGCGGTCTGTTTCTTTAATCATCAGGTTTAATGCTTCCTTTCTGATCTTGCGCATATTTTCATCAGCATCGTACACCCAGGGATCAGCTTTAGTCCAGACATTGAAATACGCTTTTTGTACTTTCTGCATATGTTCTCTTGCAGCATCTTCAGCATACTTTTGATAAACCGGATCGATGGTGGTATATATTTTTAAACCGTCTTCATAGAAATTGTATTTCGTACCATCAGCTTTCCGGTAACGCTCATCGTCCAGTAAGTTTTTCAACCATTTGGAAAGTTCTGCCCTGAAATACATTGCCAGACCTTCCAGATGGGATTCGCGTTTAAACAACGTCACATCAACATTCTTTGAAGACAATGCATTGCATTCTTTTTGCGAAATATAATCTTCATCCACCATCAGGCTCAACACCGTATTTCTTCTGTCTCGTGCAATTTGTGGAAAACGCTTAGGATTAAACCGGGTTGGGTTTTTCAACATTCCTATAATCATTGCTGATTCATCAATGCTCAGATTTTTTTGATTTTTCCCGAAATACGTTTGCGCTGCGGTTTGTACTCCATTCGCTCCGTACAAAAAATCAAACTTATTCAAATACATCGCGATGATTTCTTCCTTCGTGTAACTCTTTTCCAACTTGATCGCGGTAAGCCATTCTTTAAATTTGATGCGGACCATTAGAAAAAGTTTGACGAAACTATTTCTTCCATCGAGATTGGGTCTTTCAAAAAGCAGTTTGGCCAATTGTTGTGTAATCGTACTGCCTCCGCCGGATTCTTTTTTACTCAACAGCACCGTTTTAAATGCAACCCTGATTAAAGCTAAAAAATCAACTCCGGAGTGTTGATAATATCTTGAATCTTCTGTAGCCAGCAACGCTTTCACCAGGTTCTGATTGAGGCTGTCGTAAGAAATGAATTCACGATTTTCAATATAATATTTCCCCAGGATGCTCAGGTCGTTTGCATAGATTATGGAAGCCTGATTGTAACTGGGATTCTCCAGGTCTTCAAAACTCGGTAAATTATCAAATGAGACAAGAAACAAGGAAAGATAGATCAACACAATTCCGCCCAGCACAAATTTCCAGATCAGCAATACTGCTTTTTCATACCAGCTTTTATCTTCCTTAGATTTGCCGGAGTAGATATCCGTAAACTTAAATTCCTTCCGAAATTGATCGAATGCTTTTAATATGTTTTCTCTAAATCCCATTCTATTGCAAAAAGAATATTTCTGATAAAATTAACATCGGGCTAAAGTGTCCGAAGGTTTATAATAAACTTTCCGGGAACGATATTATTTCGAACCGTAAAATTAAGCTATTCATTCAAGATAGTGAATTTGCAATACAGTATTTCATCAATACCGGTACTGCGGTATGCTCTATCCTTCAGGCTCAGTCATGATTAAAATATTCCAGGGATTGAAAAATCAATTCGTCCGTGACCATTTGATCAAAAACGGGTTTGCCCGGAGCATCCAGAAGGCTGAAACATATATTTTTATTTTTACGCTTCTTGTCGAGATGCATTTTCGCCATAATGGCGGGGTAATCCGCATCAGAATATCTAAGGTCTCCGGCAAATGGCTTCAGAAAATTCCTGATCGAATCCAAGGTATTTGGCCTCCATTTGAAGAGCTCTGAAGAAATAAAGGATTCACAGATAATTCCAGCGGCTACTGCTTCACCATGCAATACATCCAAACCCTGCTCCAGAAAAAATCCTTCCAGAGCGTGTCCAATGGTATGTCCAAAGTTGAGGCTCTTCCGGATGCTCTTTTCAGAAAAATCCTGTTCGATAATATCCGTTTTGGTGCGAATTGATTTTTTCATGTATTCGAGAAGATCGCTTTCATTCAAAGGCCATGTCAGCGCTGTAAGATCCTGAAAATAAGGAGGTGATTGGATGAGGCTGTGTTTGATCATTTCGACATACCCGTTTCGCAGATGCCTTTCCGATAAGGTTTTTAAAAAAACTGCATCGATCACAATAGCCTTGGGCATGGTAAACGTACCTACCTGATTTTTAAACATGTGAAAATTGATGCCCGTCTTGCCCCCAATAGAAGCATCTGCCATTGCCATGAGGCTCGTTGGAATATAAATACAATCCACACCTCTTATAATTGTTGCTGCACAAAAACCTCCAATATCACTGACCACACCACCACCCAGACAAAGGATTAAAGAATTCCTCTCGATACCGGACTTAAGCCACTGCGACCAGATGTCCTGGCAGGTTTCAAGATCCTTTATTTGTTCACCAGCAGGAATGATGGTAATCTCACATTCCAGTTTGGGCATTTGACTTTTGAAATATGGGAGGCACTCCCTGAAGGTATTCTTGTCGCATAATAAAAAAATCGAAGAATACTGACTATCACTAATAAAATTTTCGAGCTTTTCCCATGGAGAAACTGTAAAAATCCTTGCACTTTTCACCGACATAAATATTGAAAACAATTGAAGCTGCAATGTAGCTTAAATTGATGTTAGTTGGTAGTTGTTGGAGGTGAGAATTGTGAATTGGTTTCTAAAAATATTTTTCAAATTGCACCAAATTTATTTTTAAGCTCAACCGATCATTCTCCGACAAGGAATTTGGAATGAATAAGTTTTCCATTGTTATAGCGGATTTCAAGAATGTAAAATCCTGCATTTAGTTCAAACCTGATTAACGCATTATCAGAAAATTTTTCCAACTCAAATGGAAAAGACATTCCGGAAAGGTCATATATACTTAAATTATTGAATTCCTTATTCTCCGTGTCTTGCAACAACAAGAAATCAGAAGTTGGTATTGGAAATAACAAGACTTCATAATTATACCTCAAGTCTTGATCAGCAGATAAAAGACAATGTGTTTTAGGATTAAGGTAGGTAATTCCTCTGTTGGCAAATTGATGTAAACCTGTAAAAATATTTTTTTCATGAGCATCCAAAGAGTAAAAAGGCAAGATCCAATTCTCAAATCCAATCAATTCAGTTACTGTATTTCCAAATTTTACCAGGTGATTGTTGTTTGCAATAGAAATGTATTGAGTATATAAACCTCTGTTATTATAAACAATAAGATTGGTTGAATCGATAATCACTTTAAAATAAATATCAGCATTGGGAAATAACTGCAAATATTCAGGTTGAAACTCAATTGGAAATCTAATTGTATAACTATCGCCTGCATTCAAGGAAAAATCATATAATAAATGAAGTGAGTCTTTAGCAACATAATACACTTTGTCTATTTCATCACATATTAATATGGATTTCCCAGTAGGAAAATCTTGATAATCGTGAGTTATTTGCAATTCATGACATGGAAGATTAAACATAGTTGTATCCTTTACCGACCGAACTTCGATATAATCGTAGCTAGGTGGAATTTCATACAATGGCAAGATGCAATGTTGCCATAAAGTGCCAGCCTGACCAAATTGCTGACCGTTACCAATAAAGCTAAATGAACATAAAATGAGGGCAGAGATTGTTTTCATGGTTGCATTATTAAAATAGATTAGGATATTTTACACAACGACCAGGAATGAAGAATGTTGAATGGTTAATGGTACATCTTCCATTTAAGATCTCCAATTGTCCATTGTCCATTGTCAATTGTCAATTGTCAATTGTCAATTGTTCAACGAGTCTCTTCAAGGCCATCCTGTATCCTTCCAATCCCATTCCCACGATGCTGAATAAGCAAACTTCTTTTATGAAAGAAATTTTACGGAAGTCTTCGCGCTTGTTGGTATCCGAAATGTGAATTTCCACAACGGGTTTTTTAATTGCCGCGATGGCATCGCGTATTGCAATTGAGGTATGTGCAAATGCTGCGGGGTTTAATATGATAGCATCTGCTTTTTCCCGGTAATCCTGTATCCAATCGATGATGTTGCCTTCGTGATTGCTTTGATGATAAGGCAAACGAATTTTAGGGTATTCTACTTTTAATTTATCCAGAAACGATTCAAATGTTTCGGTGCCATAAATTTCAGGTTGCCGCTCCCCCAATAAATTCATGTTGGGTCCATGTATGATCGGTATGGTCCACATCAATTCACCATTTCGGACATGAACTTTAACCGGACCAAGCGGATTTCTTCAAAAGTGATATCCTCTTCTTTTAAAGATTTGTAAGCATCTTCTACGGAATCTGATTCCGCAGAATTGAAATATTCAAAAATGTCTTCCTTCGAATATTGATCCACATTATCATTGATGTAATAATCGATGTTGATTCGGGTACCAGATGAAACAATCATGTTTAATTCATCCATCAATTCCTCCATGTTCATTTGCAAATTCCGTGCAATGTCTTCGAGGGGGATTTTTTTATCGATGCTCTTAATAATTTCAACTTTGTTTTTGGATTTGTCCGCAACCTGACGGATTACAAAATCC
>JBGAWX010000004.1:4708-31787 GCA_044227375.1 Saprospiraceae bacterium | reverse complement strand
CAGTTATTGCGCCTACTTTTTCGATTTTGGTTAATGCTATGTTGTATAGCAGTTCATCATTTTGCATATTTAGGGTCAAGTAAAGCAGCCTGGTTCAAAAATATGTTAGCGTTATTTTCATATTCTTTGATCTTGTTATAATTCAACTTGCCGAATCTGGCAGCATCCTTATATACAATGGAGATGTAGTAACAAAGTTCTGCATCCTTATCCGTTAATTTATAAGCCATTCCAAGAAAATGTAAGGCAAATTGATAATTTTTAGTTTGTTTATATAAAATTTCATAGCCTACTTCCTTTAGATATGGAATCATGACGTGGTTGTTTTCGGGATCTTTGGTAAGATACTCCATGTATTTGGTTACAAAGTCGAGATTGGGTTTGGCTTTAATTATGGGTTCGAGGTTACTTAAAAATTTTACCAGATCGTTGTCTTTTTTCAACCATTCAGCAATCACTCCGGCTTTCATATTCAGAGCCTGTTCGTATTGCGGAAAAATTTCCAAGGCTCTGTTGATGTAGTTTTCTGCAGTTTGCAGATCCTTGTATTTTTTTTCAGGATTGTTTTCAGCCTGATATCTTTGGAAATAAGAAACTCCTGTGAATAAATTAATGCGTGCGCTGTTTTTGGACACCTTTACTGCAGCCAGGTTCAGCGTAAATCCATCTTTCCAGTCGGGAACTCTTGTAATCGTTCTTATTGAATATGCTGCAAGGATGGAAATGAAAACGATCCACGCGGGAATTTTCCATTTCTGATTTTGCAATTGTGACCATTCGTACAACGCATATCCGCAAACTAAACTAAAACTCAGTGACGGCATGAACAAAAACCGTTCATTCATGAAGGTTCCTACAGGAAAAATAAAATTGGAGACTATAGAAAAAGTAATGAAGTAATAAAAAATTGAATAACTGAAAAACGGTTTGTTTTTACGAATACGGAATGCAAGCCATAACAGGAACAACGTGATTAAAATGGAAATGATCGTATAAAGATTATCAAAATTGACTTTAGGTACCTGATATGGATAATAATCGTGGGTAAGCGGATGAGGGAAAATTAATAATTTATAGTACCAGCCAATGGTATAAAATATAGTTGCAATTTTTTCACTGGGTTTCATTCCTACAAACGGGTTGTTCATCAAGTCGGTAATCACAGTACCACTGCTCAGGAAATATCCGATCACCTGCCATCGGACAATTAAGAAGAAAGCAAAACATAAAATCAGCGGCCATGATTTTTTAATTGCAGGAATTAATTTAGATGATCTGAAAAAGGTGATGGTTAATGGAATGACTGCCATGAAAGTCACAGCATTTTCTTTGGAGAACAATGCCAGTAAAAACCAGAAACAGGACCACAGAAGATGTCTCCTTTTATTGGTGTCGTTGTAAAGTATCCACGAATTGGTAGCACAAATAGAAAATAACAAACACATGATTTCATCGCGTCCCTTAATATTGGCAACGGCTTCAGAATGGATGGGATTGGCAACAAACAAACAAGCTGCTATAAAAGGTATGGACCAATACCAGGATGTAAATTTTCTATCCTTGAAAATTAATTTGCCAAATTGAAAAAGTACACAGCCTGTGAGTGCATACAACAGAATATTAAATAAATGGCTCATCATGGGATTGTTCCCATAAATCGCAAATTCGATTGCAAAGCTGACTATGGATAGAGGTCTGTATCGCGCTCCGGTTACGAGATCTTTTTGTTCTCCGAAGTATCCAGTAAAACTTTCTTTTGATAATATTTCCCAAATCCCACCAAAGCCTTTCTGAACAAAACTGTTTTCGGAAAGCACCATGATGTCATCCAAAACATAACCAAATTTTAAAGATTCAAAATAAAGTCCAAGAGACAACAAGAATAAAATGAGATAGACAATAAGATCTTTAGATTTCAATGTTTCGGAAAACTGGGTAATTTTCATGTCGGTGTATGTCTGAGAATTGAATTTGTTGCAAGATATAGAAATATGGAAATGTTTGAAAATGGAGAAGGAAGAGATTGGTGATGATCTTAAGATTGGCTGTTAGGGGATTAGGGAGATAGGGAGGAAGGGGGTTAGGAGTATAATTTACAATTATAGCGTTTGAAATTATTATTTAATGGGGTCAATTTGGATGTAAGTTGTTGATTAGCAATGATAAGTTCTTAACTGCTGCATTGAGTCTTCGGCCTGATTTTATTTATGCCTATTATATTAAAACAAAATTTAATATGTTTGTGGTCTAAAGGTTTTTTAAAGTATTGAAGACGTATACCCCCCGATTTTTTCTACTGCTTGCCTTTTATCTTATGTCATATCAGTCAAAGGCGCAACTCAATCTACAGGTAGGGTATGGTCTTGGTTTTCTGAACTTACCCGAAACGGAGAAATTATTCACCGAATACAAACTTCAGAATGCGTGGTTGAATGGATCCTTTCAAAAAATGAACTGTCTCAATGGATTTGTGGTGGGTGTCAGACAGTCCTGGGTTGGTTTTTCAATGGGCTTAAATTGGAAATACCGTTTTGCAGACACAAAGGTTGAGGGCACCGATCCGGTATCCAACCTGGCATATACCAAAGAGCTGTTCTTTAATCTCCAGTCGTATTCTTTGAGTTTAGAATCCGGCGGGGGGTGGTTTAGATTAGGTACTAGCTTGGATTATAATAGCTTATATATTAAAGAAAGACATACTGGATCTAATGACAAAGTGGCGGTATCCAGAGAGCATCAATGGGGTTCACAGTTTTATATAAATATCAATTTCCCAGCAAGCACTTCCTGTCAAATCAGTTTGCAACCTTATTACTTTCTGCCGTGGGAAAAGTTTGATCTGAACGGTTTGAAAAATGATTTGCAAATATCTGCTGAACCCGCTTCCAGAAAGGAGTCTTTCAGCCATTTTGGTATCAGCCTGATATTGAGCAATGGCCCGCAGTGGGGCAATTGATGAGTTCCCAGGCTTATAGGGCCCTGCACATGAATTTCAGCCAAACTTCGCATGTGTTAAAATTTTTTATAGAATTCTTTGATTCTCAATATTATTAGACTAACTTTGTCTCCAATTATTTTATATAAATTACGTACCACCTATAATTTTACTCACCCGTTAAATCTTTTCTTAATTTTTTAAATATTTATTGCAATGAATCTTTATGTAGGAAACCTTGACTATACCGTTAAGGAAGCCCAGCTCCAAGCCATGTTTTCTGAATTTGGTGAAGTGTCTTCGGTAAAAATCATCACAGACAAGATGTCTGGAAAAAGCAAAGGTTTTGCTTTTGTTGAAATGCCAAACGATGATGAGGCAAGAGAAGCCATTACAAATCTGGATCAGAAAACCATTAAAGAAAGACCGATTTCAGTTTCTGAAGCCAGACCACCTGCGCCGAAAGAAAAAAGGCCTTTCCGTCCTTCTTCAGGTAATCGCGACAACGACCGTTTTCGTAAGAGATTCTAAATCAGGACGCCTCAATCATTTTTTTACATAAGAAAAGAATTGCAGCTTCTGTATATCATTTTTAGCCTGTAAAAGAATTATTTGATGAAATAACAAATACCTGCCCATTAAAGGCAGGTATTTTTTTAGAATTGCTCTTTTTTTATTATCTTCATGTATTATGATTCAATTTGATAGTTTAGGAATCGATCCTTCAATCTTAAAGGCATTAGTCGATCTTGAATTCACGAATCCCACGGAAATCCAACAAAAAGTAATCCCCTTACTTCTTAATAAATCTTCCGATCTGATTGCACTGGCTCAAACAGGAACAGGCAAAACCGCTGCTTTTGGGATTCCGATTCTACAGAATATTGATTATTCTCAACATTATACCCAGGCTTTGATCATTGCTCCAACCCGAGAGTTGTGTATGCAGATCACATCAGACCTCAAAAAATATTCAAAGTATTTAAAAGATGTTCGCATCCTTGCCGTTTACGGTGGCTCCAGCATTTCCATGCAGATTAAAGAATTGAGAAGACCAGTGCATATTGTAGTTGCAACTCCTGGCCGTCTTATGGATTTGATAGACAGAAAGGCCGTATTGATCGAACAAGTCAGTATTGTGGTTTTGGATGAAGCAGACGAAATGTTGAATATGGGATTCAGAGAAGATATGGAATCTATATTATCCCATACCCCTTCTGATAAAATCACGACTTTGTTTTCTGCAACGATGTCTTCTGACATCCGTGAAATTGCAGGACGGTTTTTAAATCATCCCCAGGAAGTTACTGTAGGTCGTAAAAATCTGGTAGCTGCAAACATCACACATCAATATGCTGTCGTACATGCCAAAGACAAAGTGCTGGCATTAAAACGCATCATCGATTTTCACAGGGACTTTTATGGAATTGTATTTTGCAACACCAAAGCAGAAACTCAACTGATGAGTGATATCCTTTTAAAAGATGGTTATCCCGTGGATTGTCTGCACGGTGATCTCGAACAACATCAGCGGGATAAAGTAATGAATAAGTTCAGGCTTAAAACTGTAAAAGTTTTATTTGCCACCGATGTTGCAGCACGGGGAATCGATATTAAAAATCTTACACACATTATCCATTTTCATTTGCCGGATGATATAGAAAATTATACACACCGGAGTGGACGAACTGCAAGAGCAGGACAGAAAGGATTTTCAATTGTATTGTTGCATATCAAAGAAGCCTATAAACTTCACAGGATTGAGAAGATGGCTAAATTGAGTTTTGAACGATATTTTATTCCAAAGGCTGAAGAAGTTTATGAATCCAGAATTCTCAATTTTGTCGAACAATTGAGTCAGGAGAATGCACAGGAAGACAAAAAAATAAAAATTAAAAACGAATGGGTTTGGCCTTTGATGCAAATGAGTAAAGAGCAATTGGTCGAAATCATTCTCAAATCAGAGATTAAGAAATTTTCAGATGGATATCTGAACATGCCGGATGTCAATGTCGAAGAAAAATGGAAACTATCTTCTGCCGTGGAAAGTCGCGGTGATGACAGGAACTCAAGAGGATCGAGAAGTTCAAGAACTTCCCGTGGATCCGACAATAAAACGGCAATGCGAAATATCAGGCTTTTTATCAATCTTGGCAGAAAGGACGATCTGAAGTATGACGAAATGCGTGATGTCATTTTCAAAAATACCAAAGTCAGCGGACGGGCAATCCGGGATATTGAAATGAAAAATACGTTTTCATTTTTTATGACGGATCCGGAAAGCGCTGCAAAACTTTGCAGTATTAAAAATATGAAAATCAAAGGCAGAGACATCATGATAAAAAAAGCTGAAGATGTAAAACTGGGGAAATAGAAATTCAGACTTAACCATAAGACAACAGAGAACAAATATCAGTTTGGAGATCACCGTTTACATTCAATTCAAAAAACAATTTTAAGGACAAGGCGTTTATTCAGTTTAATTTTATAGAATGGAGATTATAATAAAAGTTTGTCAATTATTATTGAGCTTGTCAATATTGGTTTTTATCCATGAGTGCGGTCATTTTTTTACAGCAAGGTGGTTTAAAACCAGAGTGGAGAAATTTTATCTTTTTTTTAATCCCTGGTTTTCGCTGTTTAAGAAAAAGATAGGGGAAACTGAATATGGATTAGGATGGTTGCCCTTAGGGGGTTATGTAAAGATTGCCGGAATGGTCGATGAAAGTTTCGATATGGAGCAATTGAATTCCGAACCGCAGTCCTGGGAATTTCGCTCCAAACCAGCTTGGCAACGATTGATCATTATGGTTGGTGGTGTTACTGTAAATTTTATTTTTGGGTTTCTTGTCTTTGCAATTTTGATTTGGATTAATGGCAAAGAATACTTGCCGACAAGCGAAATGAAATATGGAATGGCAGTAGATAGCCTGGCATATGAAATGGGTTTCCGCGATGGCGATGTCATTACCAAAGTTGGAGACCAGCAAATAACGAAATTTGAAAAATCGGTCATCATAAAATCAATTGTTCTTGACAATACATCTGAAATTCATGTGATGAGAAATGGTCAGGAACAAATAGTGAATATTGATCCAAAATATATCGGCATTCTGACTAAACCTGAAATAAAAGCATTGGATCTTTGGACCGTAAGGATTCCTGCAGAAATAGCTGTTGTCACTGATGGCCCCGCTAAAGAACATGGAATTAAGGAAGGAGATCAATTTGTTTCTGTCAACGGTGAATCGGCAACTTATCAACATGAAGTCAATAAAAAAATAAGAGGGAAAATATCCACGCCATTTACCCTTGGAATTAAAAGAGGAATGGACACTATACAAATAAATCTTGTCACCAATGACAAAGGTTTTATTGGTATCGGTTATCAACCCATTCCTCATTTTATGAATGTACAAATGGAGCACTTTAATTTTTTCCAATCCATACCCGCAGGTATTGCAACAGGCTGGGATTTATTGACCGGCCAACTGAAAGCATTCAAGCAAATGTTTACGGGCAGCATTAAAGCAAAAGATTCATTAGGCGGATTTGCTTCCATAACGAATATGTTTCCTCCAAGTTGGGACTGGACCGCTTTCTGGAGAATGACGGCAATACTTTCCATTATACTTGGTTTTATGAATCTTTTACCTATTCCGGCATTGGATGGTGGCTATGTAGTATTTCTATTGATCGAAGTGGTGACCGGTAAAAAAGTTCCGGATAAAATTGTTGAAAAAGCAACCATGATAGGATTCATTTTATTGATTGCTCTGATGATTTATGCCAATGGATTGGATGTCTTTAGGGGAATGAGTAAATAAATGATAGACTAAAGGCTATTGGCAGAAATACTAAATAGATTGAATTTAATTCTCATGAAAAATATGTTTTACATTTTGTACCATTTCAAAACAAAATAATTTTTTTTACAGCCTATCCCGAAGGCACCCCTGACCGGACGGGCAGGGACCCCTACGGGGCAGCCTACAGCCTATTCTTCCAATGGATTACTTCGAATATTTTGGCATAAAACCAATGTTCCAACTCGATCTCAATGAGTTGCGGAAAAAGTATTACGAAAAAAGTAAGTCTATTCATCCGGATTTTCATGCATCTCAAAAAGAAGATAGTCTATTTCTAACTGCATACAATAACCAGGCATATCAAATCCTGGTGGATCCTTTGAGCAGATTGAAGTATATTATTGAAACCTATCATGGTCCTATCAATGAAAATCATGCACTCTTACCTCAGGAATTTTTAATCGATATGATGGATCTTCATGAACAGATAAATGATGCAGTAACAAATGCGGATGCAACACTTCTTGAAAAATTTAAGGTTGAATTGAATGCATTAGATAAGAATTCACTGGAAACAACCGCTCCGTTTTTTGAAGCTTTTGATTGTGGCGATCGAAGTGATGCTACCTTTAATGAACTGACTGTGTATTATTTTAAACTAAAGTATTTTAAAAGACTGAAGCAAGGTTTGGAAGGTGGCTCTGTTGAACTTTAATTTATCGATCATAGTAGTCTTGATTTTATAAAAGCTCGATGTTTCTTGGTGGTTCAATATAATTAATCGATAGCAACAACTTTTTTATTCGTATTGATATTCAAATATTGAATTAAGATGATTGCTGCCAATACCCAGTAGTGCCTGAAATTCATAGTATCCATGGAAATACCTTCAGCAAGTTGTATTGAAAAAATGAGGAATAGTGTAAATGAAAACGGATTCATCTTTATCTCCATTTTTAAAAATAATCCCGCAATAAAAAGACCCAGCATCATCAGGCTTATAAAACCAAGTAATCCCGTTTCTGCCAATGCTCCCAGATAAGTGGAGTGCGGATCATAGTTGGCTAAGTTTGCCGGATAAAATCCTTCTTCTTTTAATTTTGCTACTTGTAAATTGTAATTTCCGGGCCCAACTCCTGTCGACGGATATTCATTAAACAATTTCCATGCGGTCTTTTTAAAAGTATAATATCCTGAACCAATCACTGTAATGTCCTGGCCTTGGTAAATGATTTCATTGGATGTATAGGGACTCGATTGAAATTGATCAGAATGAATGTTCTCAGTTGGAATGATCAAAAAATGAGTAAGTACTGCCTGGAGAATCAAAAAGCATACAAAAGTCAGAATTATCGTTGCTTTGTTTTTGCAATATTTGAACAAAAATAAAATAATCCAGGCTGCTAGGATAAAAAGGAAAGACTTGGTGAAAGTCAAAAATGCGGCTATTGTAAAAAATACACAGCTGAATAATTGAAATTTTGTTTTTTGATAAAACAGATGGTTGCATAAACTAAACGTTGTGCAAATTGTAATTATCGAAATGTACATTGATGGAGTCGTGGTCAATGCTTTCAACCGGTGGGTATCTCCAAAATAGGGATAGTCCAGGTAAATCTGGGTAGTTTCATTGTGAACCCCAAGAATACTTAATATCCAACCGAGGATGCCAATAGTTGCTAAACTGATTCCAAGTAAATTGAAACTTTGAAATGTAATGTTCAAAAATTTTTCATTCTCCATTGGTATCAATAAGATCAGAACCATAATGGACATAATCAATAAGTAGCATTTCCCCATGAGCTCGATCAATCCGGAGTGTGAATATGAATGGATGATTGAAATTGTGATTGCAAATAAGTACAAAACTCCAAAGACTATAAAATACCTGTTGGTTTTATAGTGTACTAAAATTTTAACACGGGAAATGAATTTATGCCAACTTATAAAAGCATAAATAAGCATGATTAAAAACCAAATGTCACAAAGTTGGATTTTACCTTCGAGCAAGGGCAAATGATAGGGTTCCTGAATGCCTATCAACAGAATGTATGTGGTAAGAAGAAATGCAGTGAACTTATTATCTTTCAAAACCAGAATGAATAAAACTTAACTGGTTTAAAGTTAGAAAGATAGTGGAATGAAAAGTAATTATTTTATACAGCAAAACTTTCCCCGCAACCACAGGTTCGGGATGCATTTGGATTATTGAAATAAAATCCTTTGCCCTGGAGGCCCCCTGAAAATTCGAGAGTGGAGTTGAATAAATACAAAAACGATTTGAGGTCGGTGACAATTTTTTCTCCTTTGTCTTCAAATACCTGATCATTGGGTTGAGTCTCTGTATCAAAATCCATATTGTAACTCAAACCACTGCAACCTCCGCTGGTTACAGAGACCCGCACAAAATGCGATTCACTAATACCGGCTTCCTTCCGGAGTTGATCTATTTTTTCTTTAGCACTGTCTGCTATATAAATCATTTAGTCAATGTGATTTTTTATTTTGTAATCTTTAATTGCCGATTTAATGGCATCTTCTGCTAAAACCGAACAATGGATTTTTACCGGTGGCAAAGCAAGCTCTTCAACAATAGCCATATTGTCAATAGTCATTGCTTCATTCAGGGTTTTTCCTTTCAACCATTCAGTGGCTAAAGAAGATGATGCAATTGCAGATCCGCAACCAAAGGTTTTAAATTTTGCATCTTCAATTTTACCAGAAGCCTGATCCACTTTGATTTGCAGTCGCATGACATCACCACATTCAGGTGCGCCAACAAGGCCGGTACCAACAGACAAATCGTTTTTGTCCATGGTTCCAACATTTTTAGGATTTTTAAAATGATCCAATACTTTTTCTGAATATGCCATTGTGTTTAATTTAGTTATGAGTTATGAGTTATGAGTTATGAGTTATGAGTTATGAGTTATGAGTTATGAGTTATGAGTTAAATTGGAGGAGTAAAATTAAAAAACTTCTGACTTCTAAATCGTTTCATAGACTATCGCAGATCAAATAGTTTTTATCTCTCCTCTTAATGTTCCGACCAAACTACTTTATCTAAATCCACTCCTTCCTTGTACATTTCCCAAATCGGAGAAAGGTCGCGCATGTGATTGACGCCTTTCTTTATTGCTTCGATTGTGAAATCGATATCTTCTTCAGTTGTAAATCTACCTAAAGAAAAACGCAATGAAGAATGGGCAAGATCATCTCCGAGTCCAAGTGCAACGAGCACGTAACTGGGTTCGAGCGATGCGGAGGTACAAGCAGAACCAGATGAAAGAGCGATGTCCTGATTAAAGGTCATCATCAATCCTTCTCCTTCCACATGTTTGAATGACATATTAGTGACATGTGGCATCCGGTGTTCTGTGTTTCCATTAATATATACTTCTTCCAACTCACTTTTGAGTCTGGATTCCAGTTTGTCTCTGAGTTTGCTCAGTCGTTCAGCATCTTTATGCATCTCGGCTTTTGCGATTTCAGCGGCTTTGCCGAACCCAACAATACCAGGTACATTTAAAGTTCCGCTGCGCATCCCACGTTCATGACCGCCGCCATCCATTTGCGCGGTTACTTTAACACGTGGATCTTTACGACTGACGTATAAGGCTCCAACTCCTTTGGGGCCATACATTTTATGTGCACTAAAGGCCATGAGGTGAACCCCGTTTTCCCTTGGATTCACTGGTATCTTTCCAACAGCTTGAGTGGCATCACTCATAAACAACACACCGTGTTTTGCACAGATTGATCCGATTTCTTTCACGGGTTGAATGACACCGGTTTCATTATTCGCCCACATGATCGAAACCAAAATGGTATCTGGTCTGATGGCCGCTTCCAATTCTGCTAAATTGATTAGACCATCAGCGGCTACTTTTAAATAAGTGATTTCGGCACCTTTCTTTTCAAGCGCCTTGCAGGTGTCCAATACTGCTTTGTGTTCTGTAGTTGTCGTGATGATATGGTGTCCTTTACGGCTGTACATGTCATAAACTCCTTTTATTGCAAGGTTGTCAGACTCTGTAGCTCCCGAAGTAAAGATGATTTCTTTTTCATCAGCGCCTATCAAGTCGGCTATTCGCTGTCTACCAAGATCTACGGCCCCCTCAGCTTCCCATCCGAAAGGATGACTTCTGCTTGCGGCATTCCCGGGATGCTCGTAGAAGTAAGGCAGCATAGCTTCTACTACCCTTGGGTCGCAGGGTGTAGTAGCATTATTATCCAGGTATACTTTATGCAATGACATTAAGCTTTTGATTTATAGGAGATTAATAGAATGCAAAGATAACACTTGATCTCCTCTTAGGTTTAAATGACTGTTGCGGGAACTTGAAAAGTTTACACAATGGACTGAAGGATAAAAAAGGCTTCATTATAAATCCATATAAAGTTTAGTAATTGAAATTCTAGCTATGCTTCCGTTAATCAAAAACAAGAAAACTATGATAGTCAAGAAATTACGGACAGCGGACCTTAAGCAAATATTTTACAATTTCCTACCATCAAATACTCCAAATTCTTATTTTTGTCATTGAAATATAATATTTTATACATTAAATTTTATTATATTGATAAATCAGGATGAACTAAAAAATTGGGTTTCAAAGATTCATGAGGGAGACAGGATTGCAATTGCCAAAGCCATTACTTTAGTCGAAAGCCAAAAACCAGATGATCGTAGATTGGCCAATGCACTTCTTAAAAAACTCGAATTCAAAGCTTCCGAAACACTTCGCATTGGAATAACAGGCCCACCCGGAGTTGGAAAAAGTACTTTAATTGAAGCATTGGGAATTCATCTGATCAAACAGGGATATTCAGTTGCCGTCTTGAGCATTGATCCAAGTTCATCAATCACAAAAGGAAGCATTCTTGGGGACAAGACTCGTATGAATAAATTGTCCGCGGAAGCTAAAGCATTTATTCGGCCTTCTCCCACTGGCGAACATCTAGGTGGTGTTGCGCAACGGACACGTGAGAGCATATGGCTTTGTGAAGCCGCAGGTTATGATTTCATATTAGTTGAAACTGCAGGCGTGGGCCAATCCGAATACCAGGTTTCCACCATGACGGATCTCACCATGCTGATGTGTTTGACCGGCGCTGGAGATGAATTGCAAGGCATTAAGAAGGGCATCATGGAATGGGCGGATATCATCATACTTAATAAAGTTGACGATGAAAAGGATGCAAAAGCTTTAGCCAGTTATAAGGACTTGATGACAGCCAGCCATTTTACAGAATCCCGGATTGAAGGTTGGAGCCGGAGAATAGTTAAAACATCCGCATTACATAACAAGGGAATCGATCAGTTATTTAATGAGATTCAATCTTTTAAATCAATGATGTATGAACATCAAATCATTCAACAAGCAAGAACCCGGCAACTTACTGATTATTATCGTGATTTATTGAAAATAAAATTAGTAGATGAAGTGCTTTCAAACCCTAAACACATCAGTGAGACCGAAAAAAATCTGCTTCGTCTTGAAATAAGTCCGGAGGAAGCAGCAGATATCAGCATCCGGTTTATTTTTGCACTCTTTAAATGAGCAGTAGTAGGTATGAAAAAGCTTTTATCGGTTTTCATTTGCTTTAGTTTTGCCTTTAAAATCGATAACAAACCATCGATAGAACTCAACACACCAGCTTTGACATTGGTAGCACCGGTACGAAGTGAATTGTCATTAACCGGAAGTTTTGGAGAATTGCGCAACAATCATTTTCATGCGGGAATTGATTTGAGATCGGGTTATGGTGCCAATGGGGATGATATTCTTTCTGCTTCGGATGGTTATATCAGCAAGATCATTATTGATTCAGATGATTACGGGAAATCTATGTACATCTCGCATCCAAATGGATTCATGACAGTGTATGGACATTTGAATGGATTCCGGAAAGATATTGCGGATTATATCAAAGAGCAGCAATATTCGAAGAAAAGCTTTCAGGTCGAATTGAATTTTCAACCATCTGATTTTCCGGTAAAAGCCGGTGAGCAGGTTGCCTATATGGGAAATTCAGGAGCAAGCAGGGGGAAGCACTTGCATTTTGAATTGAGAAATGCTTCAGGAGACGAAGTACTGGATCCTTTTTCTTATGGTCTTCCTTTAGAAGATAAGATCAAACCGACCATCAGAAGAATTAAAGTATACGGTTACGATGGTGAAGGTGAGGAAGTCTCCAGTAAAGTATATGCAAAAAACTTAGTTGATAAATTGCAAACTCCCATTGTCATTCCAGGGAATGTTTTTTCAGTTGGACTTGATGCCCTGGATCGTTGTGACAACTCCAGAAATTATATCGGAATCAAATCCATAAAATTATTGGTGGATGGAGGATTGTTCTATTATTATTCTGCCGACAAATGGAGAAGAGATGAAACCAAGTATATCAATGCACACATCGATTATTTCGCAAAGACCGGTGCGAAAGGACAATTTCATAGGTGCTTCCTGTTATCAGGGAATAAAATGAATATGTACCGGACCTTGCAGAATGATGGATTCTTTTATATGACGGACAGCATGGAACACAATGTGAAACTCATTGTTGGAGATGCTAATGATAATGAAAGTGAAATCAACTTTAAAATCAGGAAAGCACCTTTTATCAGTAAACTGAAGGCTAGCAAATATTCTGATGTCATCTATCATGATCTTGAAAAGGAATTCACAACAAGTAACGCAGTGCTTAAATATCCTGCAGGATCTGTTTATGATGATTTGAATTGTGAAATAAGGACTTTAGAAAATCCTTCAAGATTGGCCTATTCGAAATGGACCACAATCTTTCCTGCATCCGATCCGGTTCATCTTCATGCTGAAATCAAGTTGAAAGCAGACAAAAAAATACCAGAGCACCTCATGAATAAGTGTTTTATTGCAATCAAACGCGGTAAATCCGTTCAATCGGTTGGCGGAGAATGGAATGGAGAATATTTGGTTGGTAAAGCCAGATCTCTCGGACCCTTTTGTATTATGGTGGATACCATTGCACCCAGCATCAGGCCACTACTCAACAGAAGGAAAAAGTTTGCAAATGAACAAATCAGTTTCAGATTGAGCGACAATATCGGAACTGTGAAGGAGTTGCCTGATATTTATTATGAAGCAAGTATTGATGGCCAATGGGTTTTAATGGAGTATGATAAAAAATCCGGAATCATTCGCCACAGATTTGAAGACTGGCTGAGTAAAGGCTCTCATAATTATGAGCTTCTGGTAAAAGATCCACTGGGAAATCAAAGAATTTATAAAGGAAGTTTTATTCGCTGACAAGTGAATTTGGAGTTCTCCATTTATTAGTAAGCCACTTCATCAGGATTCTCACAGAAGTTAAATACTTTGATAATATTTATTTAGCGATATTTCCAATAAGATTTATTTAAACTAAATTGCAAGCTCAAAGAGTTCAATATGATCGTTCAGGATTACAAGCCGCAGATACACCTGAAAAAAGGGGATGTTGCACCATTATTTAAAGCGAGGAATCAGAATGGCTCCATGATAGATTTGAATTTGATTCAATCCCGGTGGATCGTTTTATTTTTTTATCCTGAGGACAATACCCCTACGTGTACAAAAGAAGCTTGTAATTTAAGAGATCATTATTCTGATTTAAAAGACATGGGAGTGACCTTGTTGGGTATCAGTCCGGATTCTGAATCCAAACACCAAAAATTTATTTCAAAATTTTCACTACCCTATGATTTGATTGTCGATGAACATCATAAAATCGCTTCCGATTACGGAGTTTGGGGCACAAAAAAATTATTTGGAATTGTCTATAATGGAATCCACCGCAGTACTTTTGTAATTAATAAGGAACATAAAATTCACGAAGTGATTTATCCAGTGGTTTCTGCGACACATCATGAACAAATTCTGGAGTCAATCAGGAATTCAAATTAAATAACAAAGCAAGAATTGTAACAATAAGATTTATCATTATTTCAAATAACAATTTTAGGATCATGAAACAACTCATTTACTTTATTTCAATATTCTTCCTTACACAATTTGTTTTTAGCAATTGCAAATCCAAAACAGAGACAACGCAGGAAAGACCCGTAATGGAAAAAGTGGACACCAGTGGAATAGAATATACTTCCATGTACATTTGCCCGATGCATTGTAAAGGGAGTGGCAGCGATAAACCCGGAGTTTGTCCTGTATGCGGAATGGATTATGAGTTGAATGAGGGGAATCATTAAAGAAAGAAGGGATTGCAATTCACAGTTCACAATTCACAGTTCACAATTCACAGTTCACAGTTCACAGTTAACAGTTAACAGTTCACAGTTTTATAAAGCTAGGGATTTCAAATTATGAAAGCAAATAAGATTGTAAAGAATTTAATGAACTTCAAACACTAACATTAGGGTACGATCAAAGTCTGTACGTGTTATCTCGTATTCAATCTATAATACAATAACTTACACATATTAAATAAAAATATATAAAAATAATCTATATATAATTTGGTTATTTGTAAATCATTCATCTACATTTGTGCATCATATAATCTAAAATTATATGTTTACCTACCTGAGCAACCCAATTTGGGTGATGTTTTCATCTGATAATAAGCCTTCAAAAATTTATCTGTAAGACAGGAATCTGAAGCTCTTGTCGAACAGGTTTTCACTGTAATTGATTTTTTGCAAAATCAGCGTAGTAATTCTTTGCGCTGGCTTGCAGATAACTTAAACCTTGAAGCTTATGCAACCGATAACTGTGTCATGTTTCGGAGTAAGAAAACTACGCCCTTCGGGGTACCTTCTTTCCAGGCTGACTTGTTTGATTATTCAGCTATTATTATTTTTCAGCAGCTTTAATCATTCGCTATCTGCGCAATGTCAATTGGCATGTCGTGGCAAGTTGAACGTTTCTGTCGGCGATTATTGTCAGGCAGAGATTACTGCTCAAATGCTGTTGACTAGTAGTGAAGATGATTGTCCAGGCGCCAGATACAGGGTAGATGTATTGGATTATACGTATCGAAAACCAATTCCAACAAGTCCATATGTAACCATTGCCGATCTGCATACTGACCTCATAGCAATGGTCTATGATTCAGTGAGCAGAAATTCATGTTGGAGTAAGATTCATATTGAGGATAAGTATGGTCCTTATATCGAATGCCATATGGATACAGTGTATTGCAATGATACATTGGCATTTGGCACGCCGGTGTTTTACGACAACTGTGATCCGTATCCAACAATTTCATTTTTGGGAGAAACTGTCGAACCATACGATTGTGATCCGGATTTTATTAAAAAAGTAACGCGCATCTGGCAAGGAATAGATAACCTCGGGAATAAAGGCAAGATCTGCACCAGCATGTTTTGGTTAAAGAGAGTTCCAATTGACTCAGTAGATTTTCCTAAAAATTTTACTCATGCTATTGATTGTTTTTTAGAATGTGATTCACTGTATCAGAGAGATGCAAAAGGTCATCCGCATCCTAATGTAACCGGTGTACCCAATGTGGATGGATTGTCCTTGTGGCCATCTTATTTGTTTTATTGCAATCTCTCCACTTCCTATGAAGATATCATTATTGTTGATTTGCCTTGCAAAAAGAAAATATTGAGATTGTGGAAAGTGGTTGAATGGTGGTGTGGAACTGCAAACGTTCGTACCCATGCGCAAACTATAGAAATTATTGATACGAAACCACCGAAGCTTCATTGTCCGTATGACTTCACAGTAACTACTGCAGGTGGGTATAATTGTTTTGCAAATGTCTTGATGCCATCTATAGCTGTTGCCGACAATTGCCAGGACACCAGTATCGTGGTCGACATTTTGTTTCCAGGGGGAATTCTCAACGATCACAACGGTGGTTACATTCAATTAGCTCCGGGAGTCAATAAGGTGCTTTATGTTGCAAGCGATGGATGTGGTAATGAAGACAGTTGTGCAGTTTATGTCACTGTCATAGATAAAACGCCACCGGTTGCAGTGTGTCAGCAAAATACCGTGGTGACACTTACAAGAGATGATGTCGTCAGTATACCGGCGGAAGTTTTTGACGACGGATCTTATGACGATTGTCATATTGATAGTTTTCTGGTAAGGAGAATGGATTTTGGAGAGCCTTGCGGAGTAAGGGATTCCGTATTCAGACCTTACGTTGATTTTTGTTGTGCTGATGTCGGTGAAGAAGTTATGGTGGTGTTCAGGGTAAAAGATAAACATGGGAATGTCAACGATTGTATGGTTAGAGTTGAAATTCAGGATAAAACACCGCCTGTAATTAAATGTCCTCATGATGTAAGCATTACCTGTTCGAAACACAACGATACTATAAATCTGAAAAAATTTGGTTTACCAGTATACTATGACAACTGTGTTGTAGAAATGCACGAGTATGTGGATTCATTTCTCAATCAATGCGGGCTTGGTTTTGTCGAAAGAGTATTTGTCATAAAAGACAATATGAACAGGTATGATACCTGCCGTCAAAGAATATATGTTTATGATGACGATCCTTTCGACGAATCCGACATCATCTGGCCTTATAATTATCAATTGAATACGTGCAACGCTGATTTAGATCCAAAAAATCTGCCCGACACGTTTGGGTATCCGATCATACTGGATAATGATTGCAGTCTGATAGGGATAAGTTATGAAGATGAACAGTTTAATTATATACCCGATACGGCAGTGTGTTTTAAATTGCTGCGTACATGGAAAGTAATAGACTGGTGTCAATGTTATTATGACAACATAACCGGACAAACCATCTGTCCAACTTGGACTCATCAACAAATTATTAAAGTAAGCAACAAACTTCCACCGAAAATTCTTGATGATTGCGATACATTGACTTTGTGTCTTTCAAATCAGGAGTGCCTGAAACAAAGGGTCACGCTGAGCCATGAGGCAAAGGATGATTGTACTCCGGATAAAGATTTAGTCAGCAGTTTCAAAATTGATTTGTACAACAACGGGTTGTTCGATAGCATTTATCACACGTTTGGAAACAAGATAGGTTTTGATGGAGATCTGCCACTTGGAGTGCATCGATTCTTATGGATATTTGAGGACCGTTGCGGAAACCAGGAAGTTTGTACTCAAATCGTGCGCATCCTCAATTGTAAACCTCCAACTGCATATTGTTACATTGGAGTCAACATCAATATCATGAGTATTGATACCAACGGTGACGGACGACTTGAAGGAGCTATTGATGTGTGGGCTAAAGATCTGGATAAAGGAAGTTATCAATTTTGCGGAAATCCTGTTACGGTTTCATTTTCCAGAGATACCAATAAGAGATTTATCCGCTATAATTGCGATAGTCTTGGAATGCGTCGCGTAAATTTATGGGTTACGGATCAGTTAACAGGTTTACAGGATTTTTGCTCGACAACAGTTACGGTTCAGGACAACAATAAAATTTGCAAACAAACAACGCTCACTGCAAATATTGGTGGTTTAATTCAAACGCCATTTCAGCAAAATATAAATGAAGTTACCGTCAAACTCGATGGTCCGTTAGGAGTCGTTCACAGAGAATTTAATGGCAGTTTCAGTTTTGATAATCTATACATTGGTACGGATTACAAGGTGAGTGCGGAAGTAGATAAAAATTATATGGAGGGTGTCAGTACCATGGACATTGTAAAAACGCAAAGACACATTCTCGGAATTGAAACCTTCAAATCTCCATGGCATTATCTGGCGGCAGATGTGAATGGAGATAAGCATGTGACTGCAGCGGACATCTCGGCAATGAGAAAGCTTATTTTGGGAATTGACAGAAAATATAAAAACAACATGTCGTGGTTTATGGTCGACGCGGACTACCAGTTTCCGGTAAGCAGTGATCCTTGGATAGAAAAATTGCCGGTAGAGTATCAGATCCTGGGACTGCCGGGTGATATGAAGTACTTGAATTTTAAAGGGGTCAAAGTAGGCGATGTAAGTCAAACTACATGGAATGGTTTTGAAAATACAGAATCCCGTTCTGCCTTTAAGTGGGAGCTTGTACTCGGTCAATCAGTAAATGATCATTTAATACCTGTTTACTCCTATCAGGATATCAGGATCAATGGAATTCAATTTACCCTTTGGCATAATCAATTGAAACAAGACATCACTGCAATAAAACCAGGAGTGTTGAATATTAGTGATTCCAATTTGGGATGGACATTCGCGGATCATGGTTATGTATTGGTTTCCTGGAATGCAGACCAGGATATTGCGATACATAAAGGAGATGTGTTATTCTATATTGAAACTGATCAACAGGTGGTTGATGGATTTGAAAATAATTTTGAAAT
This sequence comes from Saprospiraceae bacterium, assembly GCA_044227375.1. Classification (GTDB taxonomy): domain Bacteria; phylum Bacteroidota; class Bacteroidia; order Chitinophagales; family Saprospiraceae; genus Vicinibacter. The sequence goes on along the minus strand of JBGAWX010000004.1, from coordinate 12,727 downwards.
CAATTCTGATGTAATCGTTTCAGAAGCTTATTCGGATGATAATCAGATTACAGATTTGATGTTGAGAAAAAATACACCGGATGCAGAAGAAGGAATTGTATTTGGGGATCCGGTACCAAATCCATTTTCACAAAGTACGAGCATAAAAATTTATCTGAATGAGAAATCCGATATCCAATACAGCATTTCAGATTTAAGCGGGAAACTCATTTATCAAAATAAAGAAAGCTGCCAAGGGGGACAAAATACTTTGACCATTAAAAAAGATGTTCTGTCCGGACCTGGAGTTTATTTACTGAAGATTGAAGCGGGATATTACAGCAAAAGCATTAAACTGGTGATGATTGTAAATTAAGGCTTCAGGTTTAAATATCATATTACAGTGACCCTTCCTGCTTTCAAGTGCGGGGAGGGTTTTTTTGAATTCAGGCTGTAGGCTATTAGGGGTCAAGTTAATTTTCTGGGGAGTAAATCAATTTCACAAACTTTCTATGGAATCTCTTTACTTCATAATTCATTATTCTTTAATCGATGTTCATTATTCATTCAATAATACTGATACTGAACAAATTAGCAGAATTTCGAATAATGATTAACGCCCGCCTGCCTGGTCGGGCAGGAATGATGAATGACGAAGTTTATAAAGAATGGATTAATTATCTAAAGATTATTAAATAATAAGTACTCGCAAACTTTTTAAACTGACCCATTTTAGGCTGTAGGCTATGGGAATGTGAGAATTTTGTATTTAGACTTTTTTCAATTTTATCAAAATGATCCTGAGTAGACTAATTTGGTAAAATCGTAAATAGATTTTACTCAAAAGAAATATTTTAGCCTATAGCTTAAAAGCCTAAAGCCTACAGCCTATTTCCCATTATCTTTGTCGAAAATCTACAAAAATGAGTTTTCAAACCAGTGGAAAATTAGTGAAGAAAATGGAAATCGAAAGCAAAAAGCCAGGTTTCCAAACGCGTGAATTTGTTATCGTCACACAAGAGCAATACCCACAGTACATCAAATTTCAGCTTGTTCAGGATCGTTGTGGTGTGATCGATAAATTTAATGAGAACGATGAATTGACTGTCTTCTTCGACTTGCGAGGCCGTGAATGGCAGGGAAAATACTTCACGAATCTCCAGGCCTGGAAAATTGAAGCGGCACAATCCTCAGGGACTGTTGCAGGTCAGGATTTAGTGGCGGATAAGGAATCGCCGGATCCATTTGCAAATGCATCGGAATCATTTGACGATTTGCCATTCTAATGAAAACATTGGTTTTGTTTTTTGTTTGTTTCGTGCAATCTTCAACTGCACAGGATATCACTTTGCTGAGATCATTTTATGCAAATGATTTCAGGGATTGGTTATTTCTGGATAAGCAAGAAAATGAATTGGGTACATTGAGAACGCGTTGGCAAATGACACGGGATTATTCACAGTGGGATATCCGACTCGGTGAATTGTCGGGATCCATTTTATTGAGATGGCAGGATCGTCCGAATGAATGGGAGATCAGGATCAATGATGATTTTTGTACCGCAAGTTCTACCTGGCCAGGACAACTGGATTCCTGGAGAATTAATTTTCATGATAAAACTTATTACCTGAATCGCATTCAGGATCCTGAAGGCTTTCAATGGGCACTCGAACAGGATCAATATGTCTTGGCATATATTTATAATGTTTACTACGACGACCCACGGGAATGGGAATTTCACAGAGAACAATCTAATGAAAAAATCGATAACACATTAACAGTTACTGCACTTTTCCTTGCAAGTTATTATTCCAGCCCTAAATAACTAAGCAGTCTATAGGTGGAATATTTTTAGACTACAGGAAAATGAATTCAGACAGTACTTTATCAACATTTTAATTTACTGCGATTCAAAATAATTTTAATGGAGAGGTATTCTGAATAGTCAATCTCCAATTTGTTTTCCCATTGACTTCGGCCTCTTCTCAATATGCTTTTGCAAACAAAACTCTTCTATTGGAGGGTTTGCCTGTATAAATGCACTGACCGGATTCTTGTATTGAATTAAGAGGTATGCAACGTATTGTGGCTTTTGTCAATTCTTTTATTTTATCTTCTGTTTCAGAAGTGCCATCCCAATGTGCATAGACGAATCCTGGTTTTTCTTCCATGATGGAAACAAATTCATTCCATGTATTGACATGATGCGTGTTTTGCATTTGCATGTCTTTTGCTTTTTGAAATAAATGGTCTTGTATTTCAATTAAAAGTTTTGAGACAAATTCAGAAACATCAGCAACTGGAATGTTTTGTTTTTCCTTAGTATCTCTTCTCGCTATTTCCAATTGTCCATGTTCGAGATCGCGCATACCAATACCAATCCGGATGGGTACACCTTTCAATTCGTGTTCCGCAAATTTGAATCCTGGCCTGTTTTTTTCATCTTTATCGTACTTACACCGGATTCCTTTTTCAGAAAGTTCTTTTATGATTTTATTTGCTACTTCTTCAATTTCTGGTGCAGGTTTTGGAATGGGTACAATCACTACCTGAATCGGTGCAAGTTTTGGGGGTAAGATTAAACCGTCATCATCAGAATGCGTCATCACCAGGGCACCAATAAGTCGTGTACTGACACCCCATGATGTGGCCCAAACATATTCTTCTATATTTTTATCGGTCAGGTATTTTACTTCAAAAGCTTTTGCAAAATTTTGTCCGAGAAAATGTGACGTCCCCGCTTGCAATGCTTTTCCATCCTGCATCATCGCTTCAATGGTATAGGTTTCTTCAGCTCCTGCAAATCGTTCGTTAGGAGTTTTTACTCCTTTGATAACTGGTATGGCCATATAATCTTCAGCAAAACGCGTGTAGATTTCATGCATTTTTTCAGATTCTTCAATGGCTTCCTGAGCGGTAGCGTGTGCAGTATGACCTTCCTGCCATAAAAACTCTGTGGTGCGCAGAAAAGGTCTGGTCCGCATTTCCCAGCGAACTACATTCGCCCATTGATTGATTAAAATGGGCAGATCACGGTAAGACTGAATCCAGTCTCTGTAAGTATTCCAAATAATGGCTTCGGATGTTGGTCTTACGATCAATTCTTCTTCCAGTTTTGCTTCAGGATCGACAATCAGTTTAGACTTATTTTGAGGATCTGTCTTCAGTCGATAATGCGTGACTACTGCACATTCTTTGGCAAATCCTTCTGCATTTTTTTCTTCAGCTTCAAACAGACTTTTTGGTACAAACAATGGAAAATAGGCATTGACATGTCCACTTTCTTTAAACATAACATCCAGGATGTTTCTCATATTCTCCCACAGTGCATAACCGTGAGGCTTGATCACCATACATCCACGAACGGCACTTTGATCAGCCAATCCGGATTTATACACGATATCATTGTACCATTGCGAATAGTCTACACTCCTAGCAGTAATTTCTTTTGCCATCCTGTTTTACTTTATGATTAAACTTTAATGATGAAGTATTGGTCTAAAATAAGTTGGCGAAGTTGTTAAAAAGATTAACGCGAATTGCTCTAAATCTTAATTGGATTTTAACTAAGCCAAGATGCAAATTTAATAAATTGCACTCTTTATCAGACAGGTGAACATTTAATAATATTATAAATCATGAAAAATACACTAAATAATCTGTTCCTGGCCTTGTTTCTTGCTTTGATTTCCCAGGGCATTCAAGCACAGTTTGATGATATTTATTATGATCCTGATCGCAATGAGCCTTCCAGGGAAATTAAAAATGAGAGACCCAAGGATAATTATAACAAGGACGATTCTTACAACAAGGAAAACAATGAATCCTATTATGATGATGAAGATTACACCGATTGGGAAGACAACGATTATTATTATGCATCAAGAATAAAAAGATTCCACCGTCCTTATGTTGGTTTTGATTATTATCATGGATGCTACGTGGACAATTATTTTTATGATCCTTTTGATTTTAATCCATTCTTCTATGACCGCGACATTTATGTAAGCAGTTATGGATACAGAGATTATTACCGTTGGAGACAATGGCAGTTCAGGCCCTGGTATTCATACTCATACTGGAATAATTGGGACTGGTACTGGGGATGGTCGTCTTATCCATTTTCATACGGATATAATTACTGGACAAATAATTGTTACAATGGATATTATAATAATTATTGGTATAACAACTATTATGGTGGCGGATATCATCATGGGAATCATTATGACAACAATAATAATCATCCGAATGGATCCTATTTTGGCAGCCGTAGATTTGGATTGACCAATTCATCGAATAGAGGACCTGTACGAGTCATGAATCCTTCTCCTAGAGTATTTACGGAAGCCCCGGGTACCCCAATGACCCCTTCATCAGACCGTAGCAACCCAAAAAGAGTTATCCGCTCTGCAGACGGAGATGATCTTACACCGGCACCAAGATATAATCCGGAAAGGCCTACCAGAAGGCAAGAGTTTCCAGGCTCCCGTTCTGACGCTCCGGAAAAAGGAAAGGATCAGCCAAGGTATACACCGAGAGAATTTCCCGGACAGAACAACAATCCAAATGAATCGCGACCAGAACCGAGAAAAGAATACAGGCCGGAGCGAAGTGACCGGAGAGAGGGTGGAGAGGAGAGTAAGCCTGACTTTAAACCAGAAAGGATAAGAAGAGAAGCTCCTAAGATGGAAAGAACACAAGACCCATCACCAAAAATTGATTTGCCAAGAGAAAAACCAAGAGATTCATATCAGCCTCCGCGGGAAAGCAGACCGGAACCCAGAAGCGAGCGGAGACAGGAAATGAATACCAATTCTGGCTCAAGATCTGAAAACAACAGAAGTTCAGGAGATGGCAGAAGATCTCCCAGATAACAAAAGAGTAATTTATTTGTAACTTGACAGGGTGGATCTTAGTAGTTGCCACCCTGTTTTTTTCCATTGAAATCGCAATTATGAAAACCATTTATTATTTAGTATTCCTCCAATTTTGTGGAGTTGTATTGAATGCACAGTCCGCTTCTGAAATATTAAAGTATGGACTGGCCAGACCCTATGGTACTGCCCGTGTAACCGCTATCGGTGGGGCATCCGGCGCTTTGGGTGGAGAATTTACTGCAATCGCGATTAACCCAGCAGGTATTGGCTTCTTTAGAAAATCAGATTTTTATGTTTCGTTTTCTACGACTTTTGATGAGCAACAATCTACGCTTTGCGAATCCAATCCATCCGGAGTGAACAATAAAACTTACAACCAAACCCATGATGATTCGGGTTTGACTGGAATCGGTATTGTGTTTACAAGTTCGCCGTGGGCAAGCAAATGGAAGAATTCAAGTTTTGCAATCAATCTGATCAAGACGGCAGATTTCAATAAGAGTTATTATTTCAAAGGAAGAAGTCCCGGATCCATTACTGACCGTTTTTTAGAATTGGCACTTGATCCTGATGAATCGGGTTTAATAGGATTGCATCCTGATCAGTTGGATGATTTTGAAGCAGGACTGGCATATGAAACCGGAGCAATTTTCGATGTCGATAACAATCCTGCAACTTACACATACAATACCGATTTACTGAGTCATAAAAATTATTTGCTTCCAAAAGAACAAATACTCAACACTTCAGGAGGACTTTACAATTTGTCATTTGGAATTGGCAGTAACTATGATGAAAAATTTGCAATCGGAGCAGCTATTGATATTCCGATTGGAAGTTTCAATAGTGAAAGCAGATATTCAGAATATGAAGCAAAGGCTAATGATGCTTTTCCTTTCAGAAATCTCGAGTTTAATCAAACTTTAAATACTCAACTTTCAGGAATCACTGCGAGGCTTGGTGTGATTCTCAAGCCGGACCCTTTCTGGAGATTGGGAATTTCAGTGCAATTACCTACATATATGTGGATGAAAGATCAGTTTAGTACTTCCTTAAATTATACTTATAATAATGGGAGCAGGGATACAAGTTTTACAGCGTATTCACCTGATGGAGAATTTACATACAGGTTGATATTGCCCATGCGCGCCGTTTTTTCGGCAGCCTATGTTTCGAGGCACGGATTTATTTCTGCGGATCTGGATGTATTTGATCTTTCAAAAGCTAAATACAATCTTACTGCAGATAGTGATGCTTTAGGGGATTATGATTATCAGGAGACCGTTAACGCAGACATCAAAAAACAATTTAATGCAGCCGTGCAACTCCATTTGGGCGGAGAGTTAGCTCTAAGTAATTTTCGGATACGAAGCGGGTTCGAAGTTCTCAAGCAAGCATATTCCAATTCGGATAAGTACGATTCCGGTTTCAGTTTGGGCTTAGGTTACCGGGGCAACCGGTTTTATCTTGATCTTGCGTACCGGTATACCACAGCCGAACAAGCCTATTCACCATATATTACGGGGAATTCGGATTTTGATGGAAATGGCAGTAACGATGCACCAACTCCTTTGGTAAATCAAAAAAGCAATCAGGATTTTATACAAATCACTCTTGGATTTAAATTGTAGGAGGAAGACTAAAGACTGTAGACTATAGACTGTAGGCTGCCCCATAGGGGTCCCTGCCCGTCAGGTCAGGCGGGCCTTTGGGATAGGCTGTAGGACAATTGAAGTCTCATGTTTTGTTCAAATTTTTATAGAGAATTATAAATTATCATTTACTTCATTGAATTGTACAAACATGCCAGTTTACCTTGCTTTAATATTTAAAAATTTCAATTAAGAATTTTAAATTTCAATTGACTTCAGTCAATTGTTCTGCAATCTAGTGTCCTAGCACCTAACTTCCTCTAGTCTCCATTTTGTCCAGAATGAAAAAGGTGCTATCTATGTACCACCAAATACATCCATGATAGCCGTAGTTTCTCCATCTAAAGATTTAAATTACAAATCCGTTGTGCCTTTATCATCGACGGATCTGCCGCGTTTGTTTGATCAAAGTAAAAGAATCCTCGAGGTCATCAAAAAGAAAAAAGTAAAAGATTTGATGAATTTGATGGACATCAGTGCAAAACTTGCTGAGGAAAATGTAAACAGATACCAGAATTTTTCTGAAGAATTTACAATCGAAAACTCACGGCCTGCAATCTTTGCATTTGATGGCGATGTGTATCGTGGATTGGAATCTTATACCTTGAATAAAATTCAACTGAAGTATTGTCAGAATCATTTGAGAATCTTGTCTGGATTGTATGGCTTATTGAAACCATTTGATTTAATGCAAGCTTATCGTTTGGAAATGGGCATTCCACTTAAAGTAAACAGAAAAAAAAATCTTTATGAATTTTGGGGAACGTGCATCACCGATCTATTGCAGGGCGATTTGGAACAAACGCAATCCAATCATCTAGTCAATTTGGCATCGCAGGAATATTTCGAAGTTCTTCAACCCGAAAGAATCAGGGTGCCAATAATCAATATACATTTCAGGGAATATAAAAAAAATGGATTGACCTTTGTAAGTTACACTGCAAAAAAAGCAAGAGGTTTAATGGTCAGGTACATGGCATTGGAGAACTTGCAGGTAGCTGAAGGTTTGAAAAAATTTAACCTGGACAATTACCATTTTCAACCAGACTTATCTTCAGATACCGATTGGTTTTTTATTAGGTAAATTTATTTATATGAATCTTTTAAAACGGACTATTCCTTTTCTCGCAGCCGGACTGTGGTTGTTTGTAATGCACCATCAATTTCAAATTGGAGACACTGCATTGCCGCCTTTGGGAAAGTTTTTTAGTCCAGCTGTTGGATTTTGGAAAAATGTCGCAAGGGTAGATGCAATATTAAATCCAGAAATTGCAAATTTACCTGCCGAAGGACAGGTCGTTTTTGATAACAGAATGGTTCCGCATATTTTTGCTGCGACATTAAGCGATGCTTATTTTATTCAAGGCTATGTACATGCCATGCACCGCTTATGGCAAATGGATTTTTCCACTCGGGCCGCAGAAGGAAGAATCAGTGAAATCATAGGAGCAAGGGCTTTGGAATTTGATAAAAACAAAAGACGGAAGGGCCTCAAAGAATCCGCATTA
>JBGAWX010000004.1:0-4698 GCA_044227375.1 Saprospiraceae bacterium | reverse complement strand
GAGATTTCCTGAAGCGTATAAAGCCATTCAATCTTATAGTGATGGATTCAATGCATACTTGCAAACTCTAACAGATGCAGATCTTCCGATCGAATATAAACTGATGAATTATCACCCGGAGCCGTGGAGTCCATATCGTTCATCACTGTTTCATAAAAGCATGGCGGAAATTTTGTGCGGTAGGGATCATGATGTAGAGTTGTCAAACGCAAAGTTGTTTTTTGGAGATGAATTTGATTTCTTCTTTAATGAAATGGATTCTCTTACGGATCCCGTAGTGCCGAAAGGTACCAATTGGAATTTTTCAAAGACCGAAAGTGGTAGTGAAAATAATTCTGAGCAAATCGGGTACATTGATTGGGTGCGTGAACCGGGACCCAATGGTATTGGGAGTAACAACTGGGCAGTAAGTCCTTCAAAATCTTCCAATGGAAATTCGATACTTTGCAATGATCCTCATCTTATGTTGAGTCTGCCATCGGTTTGGTATGAGCAACAACTCATCACACCAAATATGAATGTCTATGGAGTTACTTTTCCCGGCATACCTGGGGTGATCATTGGGTTTAATAAATATGTTTCCTGGGGAGTTACTAATGCGGCGTGGGATGTCTTGGATTGGTATAAAATTAAATGGAAGGACGACACGAAATCACAATATGAATTGGATGGAAAATGGATGGAGACAAAAAAGAGAATAGAGGTGATTAAAGTAAAGGATGAAGTCGATGTAATGGACACTGTATTGATGACCTATTGGGGACCCGTTGTGTTTACAGATGAAGAGCATAAAAAATTCGGATTGGCAATGCACTGGATTATACAGGATACCACAAATCAATTTGAATTTGCAACATTTGCCGATTTGAATCAAGCGAGAAATTTTGAAGATTATAGAACAGCACTTGTACAGTTTCCATATCCGGCTCAGAATTTTGCATTTGCATCCGCAAGTGGAGACATTGCATTGACTGTCCAGGGAAATATGCCAGTGAAGCGAAATCAACAAGGCAGGTTTGTATTGGATGGCTCAGATTCTAAAAATGCCTGGAATGGCTTTATAAGTAATGTGGACAATCCATTTTATTATAATCCTGCGCGGGGGTTTGTATCTTCCGCTAACCAGCGATCAACAGATCTTAGTTTTCCAAATTATTACAATGATGGCGACTTTAGAGATTATCGTGGCACCATATTGAACCGGTTGTTATCTCAAAAGGAGAAATGGAATGCTGATGAAATGAAAGCATTGCAATACAATAACTATAGTCTTAGAGCTGAAACGGCATTGCCTTATATGCTTTTGAATCTGGATAGCACATCATTAAATGAGAAAGGAAAAATCATTTATACACAACTAAAGCATTGGGATTTCAATTATGACTCCAACAGAATCGAACCTGTTTATTTTGATGTGTGGTTTGATCTATTTTATAGAATGGTTTGGGATGAGCTGATGTTGGATTCCACGAAAACAGCTGTGGCTGTACCGAATGACATCAACACCATTGCATTTATGAAGTCTAAGCCGGAACATATGTTTTTTGATTATAAAAAAACTCCGGCGCCTGAAGATGCAAAGAAAATTATTCAGATGTCATTTGATAGTTTGATTTCCTTTAGTCAAAATGATTTGAAGGCAAAAGACTGGGCTGAGTTTAAAGATGCAAGCATAGCACATCTAGCAAAGATTCCGGCCTTCGGAAGATATCATATTCGAACTTCAGGTTCTAAGGATATTATTAATGCTCATGGAAAAATAGAAGGACCTTCATGGAGAATGATCGTGGAAATGAATCCTGAAAAAGTAAGTGCATTCGGAATTTATCCCGGGGGACAATCAGGCAATCCCGGAAGTCCGTATTACACACAAATGATTGATGATTGGTCAAGGGGAAAATATTATGATCTTGATTTCATGACTGCAGTTCCTGCTAATAAAAATGCTTACACCCTGGTGTCCTTTAAAAGAAAATAAATATGAAGTCCAACTCTCTTTTTTATACAGCGGTTTTAACTGGAAGCGTTTTAAGCCTTTTTGTTCCATTTTGGTTTGTTCCTTTTATACTGGCCATTCCGGTTGGTTTTTACTTTGATGTCAGTCTGAAAAAAGCAATGTGGGTACATCTGGGAATATATGCTTTTGCATGCGTTGCCTACGGGGTCTATGCGTACACTTCAGGTAGTAAAGAACTGGTAATGATGATCGGGGACATTTTCAAAGGAATGTCTTTTACAGCTTTACTTTTGATCAGCAGTTTGTTGTTTGGTGTTACGGCCATGATGGGAGCGTGGGTCGGAGGACAATTGAGAATTAAAAATTAAGAGTCAAGGTTTAGCAATTAATCAATTGACTTATTTTATAATGCTCAGATGTTTTTTTAAGATGTACCTTCCGTTGATCAACAGGTTTAAGGAATAATTTTGGGGAATAAGATCTTTTGTTGAAAGCAACAGTTCTTGATCAGCAAGAGTATCGAATCGATAGCTTTTAATCTTTCGACCTTCAAGATCATCGATCCACAATTCCAGGGACTTTATATCGATATCTTTAGGAAATACCAATCGGACCTGATGTTTGGAAGGATTTGGAAACAGGGTAACATCAATATTGGAAATACTGTTTATAGACTTTTTGGTAGCGCTAGATTCTTTTTTGATAAAAGATACTTTAATAACATAAGGATTACTGATCGTAAGATTCGCACTATCACTTTGCCAGGGATTCCTGTTGCGTCCAGGATTGTAAATGCCTCCGAAAATTAGACCCAGATAGTTAGTATCTTTTGTCATTGAATTCAAATCGACAATATCCTGGTAAACCAATTGGAGCTCAGGATTGATCACAAATTCTGAATTGGTTCCAAAGTATCCTGGTAATTCTTCAGGATATAAAAATTCTACAAGTGTTCCATCTTTTTTTCTGGTGATGCTGCTTACAGAGTTCACAAATGGAACATAGCCATCCCGGGTTATTGTATTTGCAGAATCCCTGTAATATTCGGCCATGCCACCAAAAAATATCTGGTGCATTTCATTTTTGACTGCATCATACAAGCCAACTCGTGCACAATTGTATGAAGCAAACTTGTGGTCAAAATCAAATACTTCTTCAAAATTTTGATTTTGGATCAATACCGTATTTAAAAATGCTCTGTTGGCATTGTATTGAAAGACTCCTGAAAAAGCCATCAGTTTGATTTCACCTTTTTCGGATATGATTGGATTTAAATTATAATCCCTTCTGTGAAAATTGTAATCACTTATAATTTCTTTTACCAACTCATATTGTAGGGAGTCACCCTTTTCTGAAATTTTAAAAATGCGTAAAGCATCTGTATATTTTTGATTTAAAGTGTGTTTTTCGCTATCGTACTTTCCGGTAAAATTGTGTCCACCTACCAGGTAAAACATTGAATCCAGAATTCTGATCTGAGCTCCCGCAACGGCGAATTGATCCGAAACCAGATATTTTATTGAAGATGAGATATCCTTGTTTGCAAGAATGCGATCTATGCATTCTTGCAAATTAATTTTTAAAAACAAGGGATAGGTTTTGTAAATGCCGGATAGAGATTGACCATAACCGCCCATGATGTAAAGGAATTCATCATCCTGAGTGAAATTGGCGTTGGAAGCATTCAGATAATCTTTTAATTCATCATTGAGCGAATCCGGTTGATATCGAAGAATGCTGTCATTGGCAGTATTCCAAAGAAAAATGAATTTATTACTGTTCGTGTTTTCAAAACCGGATTGTTTTCCATGAACGCCATCAGTGCGGCCGCCGATCATTAGAATGTACGTTCCAAATTTTGCATAGGAAAATGAATGGATGGCCGGCCAGTTTTTTATTTTCAAGGTGTCAAAAACAAAATGTCCGGATACCTGACCTCGTAATTGAGTTGAAACTAAAAGGACGATAAAAGATAAAGCGAAGGCTAAAAATAAATTAGTCTTGAGTTGTGTTGATCTGAACATGAATTTAAAGGTATTGCTTTACCATTTTTCTTTTGGCAATTTTGTAACGCCAAAAAATCGCCGAACGCTGTATTTCCCTGTACCATAAACCAGCACATGAATCATGCCTCCGATAAACGCAATGTTTTTCATAAAATGAATGGCCTGGATGTTGCGCACGTGGATGGGATCATTCCAGAAAGAGTATACAATGAATGTAACGGGTATCCAATAGATCAACAAGAGGGTTACGGCAAATCCTGGCCGGTAACCTATTAATAAAAAGATACCTCCGACTGCAAGACCTAATGAAGTAAGATAAATAAAAAAAGCCGGATTCCAATACAAACCATATTCGAACATGGTCTCTTTGGTTCTGTCAATAAATTTTACTGTGGTGAATGCTTCGAATAAAGAAATTGCAGCAATCATAGCACGTGCAATAAGATCAAATACGTCCCTCATGAGTTTTGGCTAAACGAAATAGGAATCAGGCAGAAAAAGATTGCCCGCAACCGCAGGTGTCTTTTGCGTTGGGATTTACAAATGAAAATCCCCTGTTATTCAATCCTTCGACCCAATCGATTTGCATGCCGGCCAGGTAAAGGGAATGAGCTCTTTCCATAAAGACCTTTATGCCTCCGATTTCAAATACCTGGTCCTTTTCTTTGGCCAGATCGAAGCCGAGCACATAGCTGAAACCGGAGCAGCCTCCACCTTTCACGCCAACCCTAAGTC
>JBGAWX010000049.1:0-16877 GCA_044227375.1 Saprospiraceae bacterium | reverse complement strand
CGTGTTTTATAATGCAATTAAAACCAATACACGAATATTGGCGCAAAGTATAATCCGAAATCCAAAGTTGTACTTTATTTTAACCATCAGGATTCATCATTCGAATCAATAAACAAATCAATAAGTCAATTTTTCTTTTCCTAATGTCTTCAACTTCTTACATCCGGTAACACACCGCATTGATATTCATGCCTCCGCCAACAGATGCAAATAAAACGACATCACCTTGTTTAAGAGAGTGCCCTTCGATTTTTCCTTTACATACCATGTCAAACAAAGTTGGAACGGTAGCGACCGAGCTATTCCCGAGCATATGGATGTTCATTGGCATGATGTATTCCGGAATGACCGTTAGATTGAATAATTTATACAATGCTTTGACGATGCCTTCATCAAGTTTTTCATTCGCCTGATGTAAAAATATTTTTGTCAAATCTTTTAAATCAATTCCGGCCTGATCGATACAATCTTTCATAGCAGACGGAACATTCTTCATCGCATATTCATAAACTTTCCTTCCCTTCATTTTGAGATATCTTTTTTTAGGGTCTGCGCCCGGATAATTGGATTCACCAAAATATAAATAGAAGGCTTCATCGTAACAATGTGACATCGTGGTGTGACTTAAAATACCCGGTCCGCTTTCATCAACATCTTTGTATTCTACCATACAGGCTCCTGCTCCATCGGAATAAATCATGCTGTCCCGGTCATGCATATCCAATACGCGGCTCAGGGTTTCTGCTCCAACCACCAGACATTTTTTTGCAATGCCCGCTTTCATATAACAATTCGCTTGTATCAATCCCTGAACCCAACCCGGGCAACCAAATAGAATATCATATGCAACACATTTGGGATTGCGGATACCGATATTGTGCTTTACCCTTGCAGCCAATGAAGGTAAAATATCTGTTTGTATGGTGTTCTTTAACACATTTCCAAAATTATGAGCGACTATAATCTGGTCCAGTGTTTCAACATCAACTTTGGAATCTTTGATTGCTTCCTGTGCAGCGATTGTAGCGATGTCAGAAGTGTTCATGTCTTCGGAAACATATCTTCGTTCTTCAATCCCTGTAATGATTTTAAATTTGTCTACAATTTCGGATGCTTCAGTTTCTATGGGTGATTTATTTTCATTGTAAAAATCGTTGGATAAAAAACTCTGGTTGGTTTTAATATCAGTTGGTATGTAACTACCGATGCCTGTGATGACTGTACGGAACATAATTGCAATTCGAAGACCTAAAAATAGCAATTTTAGAGTAAAAATGCAATAATTAATTCGTAGCTGAATTACCGGATGTCAGTTCGTTGAAAAAAAACAAATCCATTCTTTCTGTATAATTCCTGGAATAACGGATGATTTTTCAGATCCGAAGCCTTGGTAATTTTTGCAACTGCATAAACAGGCTTATCTGCAGGGCCATCCATAAGCCATTCATTTTTATAACTTTCTACATTTGTCACTTTTCTTTTTTGTGCATAAAATAAATGACCGTATGATTTAAATCCATAGGTGATGATATAACAATCTTCATTCGCCTTGCTCTTATAAAATTCTATTGCCGCTCTTTGAGAATAGCTCTCAAAATGATTGATGTCAAATATTAGCGTGAGCATTACAAAGAATGCCGTGCCGAAATACAGGCTATAAAAACTTCTTTGAAAGTCCTGTTTTTTTAAAAATATAAAAGTAATAATGATAACCATCAATAGAAAAATTCCAGGGATCGTGTCATACATTGACCAATTTATATCGGCTTCAAGATTCGCCAAAGCAAAGGGATCTTTTTGAAACAAGGGTTTGAGCATTTCGATATGTTGTCCGAAAACAGGAACTGCAATGGTAGCTATAATGAAAACTCCTCCAATGGAAATTAATCCGAATCGCAACCATTGATTAAATTTTATACTTCCGTTCATTATTTGATGCATGCTATGCGCTGCTAAAAAAGTCATGGGAAAATAACATAGAGATGAGTAGTGTACAATTTTAGACTGCACCAGGGAAAACAAAATCAAAACCACCCAGAACAGGATCTTCATCCATATTATAAAATTATCCTGGAAGGCGTGTTCGTTTGACGGAGATTTGAAAAATGTACGTATACAAAATATGGATGCAGGAAATACCCCAACTAATAAAACGACCACATGATATCCGGTAAACCCTGCATGACCCGCTGCGGGAGTGCTGAACAATTCAATCTGGTATTTGATAAATTCTTTTATAAAAGTGAATCCGTCATTATAAATTTCCAGCGCACACCAACCAAGAAACAGAATGGCTGAAATCAAAGTGAATAAAATAAAATGCACCGGACTTATATAGAATTTAAATCGTTTGATAATCCAATAGACGCCCATGCAAAGAACGGGAATCAGATAAGCCACCGGTCCTTTAGTCAATATTCCAAGGCCTATGAATACGCCAGATAATGATAAATAAGTCCATTTATTCTTTGAGGATGCAATGTTTTGAAATGCATCCTGCTTCCAGTAAAATCTTATAAAAAAATAGAGGCCGGAAAAAATAAATAAATTAAACCAGGGATCGATAATGCCCGATTTGAAATAAAGGAAGGGCAATACAGAACCGAAATAAGCAAGCGCCCACAGCACTCCGAACTGCGTATTGAAGAGTGTTTTGCCAATATTAAAAATGATGACTAAAGTAAGTACGCCGCAAATTGCATTTGGAAATCGCGCAGCAAATTCATTGATGCCAAATGCGGACATCGCTAAGGATTGTAGCCAAAAAAACAGGGGTGGTTTTTCCCAAAAGGATTCGTAATTGATATGGATTCGAAGGAAATCTTTTAATACCAGCATCTCCCTGCTGATCTCTGCAAAATTGATTTCATCCCAGTCAAATAAATGAACGCCGCCTAAGAAAGGAATATAAAATACAATTCCAAGTGCTGCAAAAATAAATGAGTATATGTACTGTTCGTTTTTTATCACCAGGGGAATGTTTTCAACTGGAAGCCAAATAATAATATTCTATCTACAATTAAATTGCCTTTTCACTGTTCACTTTTCACTTCTCACTTCTCACTTCTCTTGTCCCCCGTTTTTATATTTCTGAATGGCTTCTTTAATTTTTTCAATCCTGTTTTCAGGATCAGGATGTGTACTCATACGTTCCGGAACACGATCCGGTCCGGATGCGGCTTTGAGTATTTCCATGACGCCGATCATATCTTCCGGATTATAACCAGAATCGAGCATCAATCGAACTCCGATGTCATCAGATTGCAATTCCTGGTCGCGGCCATAAGGCATTGCAAAAAACTGGTTGAGCAAAGCCGCTACACTCTGTCCTGCATTCTGGTCTCCTGTAGCTACCACAGCGGCACCCGACAGACCTTCAAACAATTCATTTTGTGTGATTCGTTCAGCACCATGCCGTGCAATCACGTGTCCGATTTCATGACCAAAAACTCCTGCCAGTTGTCCTTCATTGGTTAATTTATTGAATAGAGCAGCGGTAATAAATACTTGACCGCCCGGCAATGCAAAGGCATTAATTACTTCTTCATCAGCCAAAAGATGAAAGTCATATTGATATGGAGTCTTGGCTGCAATCGTATTGTTGACCAAACGCTGTCCAACTTTTTTTACATAATCCTGGCCACGCTGATCCGGATGCAAACCACCGTGTTGTTGAATCATCGCCGGTGCTGAATTCAATCCAAGAGAAATCTCCTGGTCCGGTGTAATGCTTACATGTTGCTCTCGACCTGTATATTCATTAATAGTTTTGGAACTGCAATATTTGAAATAGGAAAATGCAGCGATAATCAGCGCCAATATGATGGTACCTCCTGTACGTCCATTTCCTCCAAATCGTCTGGCAGTACCTTCATTATCGTATTGTCTTCTGAACAGACTCATAATTTCATGATTTAGATTTCAAAATTAAGGAATTTAATGCCAATGATTGAATAAAAGTAGGAAAGGCTTAAGGCTATGGGTTAAAGGCTAAAGACTAAAGACTAAAGGCTAAAGGATTAAAGAGGGTTACATTTATAATTATTAAATTACGAGTTGCGGGTTAGCTCAGTAATTTATCGTGAATTAATTTTTAAGCAATCGAACTCCAACATTGGGTAAGTTTTTTAGTAAATCCAAAATCCTTAAGCCTTCGGACTTTAACCAATTGCTTAAAGTCTTCGCATGGATTTACCCCATTTGGAAGAATAATACTAAATAAAATTCTCCGGCGTTAGAGATCTTTGTATATTTACGTTCTCTTACACACCCCGTTTTCAATTTTCTATTTTATTAACTTTTAAATATTTTAAAATGAAAATGCTGATTAACATGGCATCCTGTTATTGGATGTTGCTCCTTCCTCTTTTATTCATTTGCTGTAGCAAGGAAGACGAACCTTCAGGTCCAGCAAGCCTTCTATTTATTAATGGGATAACAGATGGTAATAAATCCACCGTGATAGTTGGAGATACTACAATTTCTGAGTTGCATGCTGAGTTTGGATTGTTTACACAATATCACACGGTCTATAGCGGCAACCAGACCTTCAAACTTAAAGATAATGTTACAGATGAAATACTCGCAAATCAGCAACTAAATATATCGAAAGATAGATACTATTCCCTTATGGCGGCTGGAACGAGAGCTTCTACAGAATTGGTTTTAATTGAAGATGATCTGAGCATTGCGGATTCTACAAAAGCGTATATCCGTTTAATCAACCTTTCGTCCAATTCGAATCCAATGACCATGAGCATTACTGCGGGAGCTGATCTAGCTGCAGGTGTTGGATATAAATCTGCTTCAAATTTTACTGCGGTGCAACCTGCCAAACACGACTTGACCGTGAAGTCCGGATCGACTGTTGTCAGCATGTTCAACATCAATCTGATCGGTAAAAAGAAATACAGCATACTGATCACAGGATTAATCAACCAAAAGCCGGATGCAGATTTTAATATTATTGTGAATAAATAGTGCAATTCGTTAGAATTAGTAACCTATCATGTGCAGTAAATCATCCATCACAGGTTTTCTCAATTTCAATGAAAAACTGACTTCTTGCCAATAGGTATGATTGTTTTGCGACTTGTACAGATCTCTTATGTTTTGTGAATGGAAGATTGGAAAATAAATATCCAGCAATCCGGTAACAACTCGCACATTAATTCCGCCACTGAATAGAATTTTATCTTTTGTGGATAAACCGGATTGTTCGAAATATCCGATATCGAAATAAGGTCTGAAATGATGGCCAATAGTTTTGAGAGGGAGGTCTATTGAAAAATTAGCAGAACAAACAAATTGATTGGAGTTGCCGAGATTGGATCGTTGTGAAGCGTTTGGTACCCATTTGAAACCACCTTGTTTTTCAAAGATTTGCTGAGACCACAAGCCATCATTTTCGGATCTTCCTATGAATAGATCCTGATTGTCATCATCAAGATAATTTCTGTAAGCTAATCCTGTGGATCCCCTGTAAAAATTGGGTTGTGATCTGCTTGAAATGTAACTGGAATGCCTTTCGGAATTGATCGGATAAAATGCAAAATAAAAACGACTGTCGAAAAACCACTTCGAATGATATCGAAATGATTTCTTCAAAGTCAATTGAAGCCGGAGCAATTCCTGGTTCAAATTTGTAGAAAATTTCTGATTCAGATAATTGAGATTCGCTTCAAAATTAAAATCTCCAAGTACCGATGCTTTTGAAAACGTATATTTCAATTGATGATTGACCCTGTTGATGCTTTCGATGAATGGAATGCTGTCGTTTTCAAAAAAATTGAGGACCTCATCCCGAATCCAATACATGTCATATCTCAATTCCGAACTTTTGAATGATGGTGGTAAATGAGAGAAGGTCAGTTTAATATTTGGATTTAATTGGTAATAATTTAAATACTCTTCATTCTTGTATTCATTGTAAGCATATGATTTAGCATTAAAGCCAAGGGAGACAGATTTTATGTTGTTTCCAGGAAGAAACCAAGTGTACCGTATGGCGGACTGTCCAGCAAGTTTATGATTCTGAAAGCCATATAAGGGCATTACATTAAAAGACCATTTTTTGTAAGGAAACCAGGGTCCTGAGATAAAAGCTCCTGCCATGAATCCATTGTAGGAATTGGATCCAATTACTGGAGTGATTCCAATATCGGTGGAACCATTACCATCCATGAGCGGAAATATTTTTAAATGCACAGGTTCTGTTTTCTTAAACAAGCCTTTTGTTTTGATGTAGTTGTTGCAGTCATACAGATCGTATGATTTGTGATCGTAATCAATTGCGAGAAAATCATAATCCCCATTTGGGTAATCTATTATTTTCTTTCCTTTAAATCCATCGATCCATTTTTCTTCAACAACTTTATTTTCTTTAATTGCTGTAAGTGTAAATGGTGCGGCTATGTTTCCATGATTTTTTAAAGTCAATGAAAGTTGATTGGCATTTTTCTCCAACTTACAAAAACCATAATCCATTTTTTCATTTGAATTTAAAAATCCATCGAACAACCATTTTGATTTTGTTCCGGAATGTTGAGCAAATATTTGTTCGAGATCTTCAGGATAGGGATGTTTAAATTTCCAGGTTTGATAATAATGTTGCATGATGCTGTCAAATGATGAAGTGCCGATTGCACTTTCGGCATATGCAAATAGCGTCGAGGTCTTGTAATACACATCATTTCCGTAATTGATGATGTTAAAATGATCCGCGGGCTGATTGGGATGCTGATCTGAAAACGAACGGGCAAATGCGAGATACATCATCTGCGGCATATTGAATTTACCCAGCCACTTGGTTATGCTATAGGGTAAACTGAAAACTTCGGGATTTGAATAATAAGTTTTCATGTACCGGTTTTCGTAATAGGTATTGATCCCTTCATCCATGTAAGGATGTTCGCGTTCATTACTTGCTAAGATTCCATAAAACCAATTGTGTCCTACTTCATGAGTAATGACCTCATCAAGATTCTGCTTGGTGTAGGAAGGACCAATTACGGTGATCATAGGATATTCCATTCCGCCTCCTGCGCTCAATGCGCTTTCAACAGCTGTGGCTTGTGGCCATGGATAGTCACCAACATGTTTGGAATAAAATTCAAGGGATCGGTTGATATAAGCGATGGAAGAATCCCAGAGTTGAAGATCATTAAACATCGTCCAGGTATCCACTTTATTTCCGGAATTTAAAGTGACCTGTGATTTTTGCACATAAAATGTTTTGTCTGCAAACCATGCAAAATCATGAACATTTTCTGCAAGGTATCGTAATGTTTTATATTCCGGATCTGAAGGAGGAGTTTCAGTTAAGACCAATTTCTTTTTCTGTATTGCTTTTTGTGTCAATTCAACGCGATGATTCAGAAAGGACAACTCCTCTTCATTTTGCAAAATGCCGGTGGCACCCACAATATAATTTTTCGGTAAAGATATTTGAACATCAAAATCTCCGAATTCAGAATAAAATTCACCCTGATCCAGGTAAGGCATCAGATGCCATCCTTTATGATCATAAACAGCAGGCTTTGGATACCATTGAGTAATCTGGTAAGTTTGACCGGCATGTCCCAACCTGCTGAAAGATTCCGGCAGCTTTACATGGAATGGAGTAGCAATCATGATGCTGTCTCCTGGTTTCAGTATTGTTGGAAGAATTAACCAGGCCATGTCCGGATTGTCTTTTACATATTCCAGATTTGAAGTGGATCCATTTACTTTGAAATCCAATTGATCAATGTAGCCCAGCTCTTCTTCAGGTGCATCATAAAACCGGGTATCCCGGTGTTTTAATTTTTGTTTTGCGAATGCTGTTGCTTTATTTTTATACGCATTTGGCCAGAGATGCATCCCTATTTTATCCAAAATGACCGGACTGTTGTTTTTGTATACCATCTGAATGTCGCCAGTAAGACTGTGATCCAAATCATTCAGCTTAACGCGAATCCGGTAATCCACATGTTGTTGAAAATAGTTTGGTTGGGAAAGTAGAAACATGGAAACATGCAGAAAAACAAAAACGAATTTAATTTTCATAACAAGGAATCATTGGATGGACAAAAGTATTCTTTTTGAAGAGCATTTTTTATTTTGGTTGTTGGATTTCATTGATTTTGATGACATGATATTTAATGACCCGGACAATTCGTGATTAAGAGGTAATTTCCCGAAGAGATTCCCAACTTTTCATATCGATAATGGTTTTAATTTAAAACCTTATTATGAACCAGTTTGATGAAAAATTAGCCTTCCTGATACATGAAGCTGCTAAACTAAAATTGAATATCAATGCCGATTTATTTATTAAAGTGGCAAAAGGCCTGGGGCCATCGCTGTACCGCGATGATGCTTCATTGGTTTCATCTTCTGATGCCGAGGAGCTGAACCGCGTAAAAGAACATTTTCTGAAAGATAAACTTGGAATCACCAATCATAAAGAAATGGATAAGGCCATTGCTGAAGTCGTTGATCAATTCGGGTCCGGAAATAAAAGTAAGTATAGGGCTTTATTCTATTATCTCCTGGTTGAAAATTTGGGAAAATCTCATCTGTATGCAGATTAGTTTTTGGGATGGCACTTTGAGAAAGCAAATCCATAGATATTAAGCATTTCGAATCGAAATGTTCTCTTAATTTTGCGCACATGATTCACAAAGTTTATAATTTAAAAGTAAAGGAAATTTGCAGGGAAACTGAAGATTGCGTTACCGTAACGCTTGATGTTCCCGAGTCATGCAAAGAAGCATTTCATTATCAACAAGGTCAATACCTGACCTTGGAGAAAAAGATAGAAGGTGTAGACGAACCGGTAAGGCGATCGTATTCACTTTGTTCGGCACCTTCGGAGCATCAATGGAAGGTTGCAGTGAAAGAAGTTCACAATGGTGTTTTCAGCAATTACATAAACAAACAGCTGAAAGCAGGTGATGAACTTGGGGTGTTGCCACCGGAAGGCCGTTTTTTTACCAAATTGGATCCGCTTCATCAGAAGGAATATGTTTTTTTTGCGGCAGGCAGTGGCATTACTCCGGTAATCTCCATTATCAAGGAAATATTGATTGTTGAATCCAAAAGCAAAGTGATCTTATTTTATGGAAATCAGCGAAGTGATCAGATTATTTTTCTTGAGGAACTGATGGCTTTAAAAAATCTGCATCCTGCGCAATTGTCTCTGCATTTTATTTTATCCAGGGAAGAAATGGAGGAACCATTGTTCAATGGACGCATCAACAAATCCAAACTGCTTTCATTTGCAAAATACATTTTTAATGTAAATGAAGTCGATGAATTTTTTATGTGCGGTCCGGAAACCATGTTGTTGGAATTGCGTGAGGCGTTAATTGAACTCGGAGTAGATGCAAGAAAAATACACCTGGAATTATTTGGAGTGCAGGTGCAAAAACCAATTCCCAAAATTGAATATCAGGCAGGTCATGAAAGTTGTCTCGTCAAAATGACTCTCGATGGAAGAACATTTGAATATCCGTTAAAATTTAATACCGAGAGTCTTTTGGATTCTGCTTTAAAACATGGTGCTCATTTGCCTTTTGCCTGCAAAGGTGGTGTTTGTTGTACCTGTAAAACAAAACTGGTTGCTGGGAATGTACAAATGGCCGTCAATTATGGATTGGAACCCGATGAAATTGCAAATGGATATATTTTGAGTTGTCAATCATTTCCAACTAGTGAATTTGTGGAAGTGAATTTTGACCTTTAGAATTTAAAATGAAAGATGAAAAATTAAAAATGTAATATACTTATAGCCATTAAATAGCACCTTCAATATTGAGTATGAAAGAGAACATCATACACTTGAAATCCTATGCTTTTGCTCTTCGGATTATTGACATTAACAGACTTCTGATTAAAAAAAAGGAATTTGTTTTAAGTAAGCAGTTATTGCGATCTGGAACTGCAATCGGAGCTTTGATAAAGGAAAGCGAGTTTGCCCAATCGAAAGCTGATTTTATCCACAAGATGTCGATAGTATTGAAAGAAGCAAATGAAACGGAATACTGGCTGCAACTTTTGAATGACAGCCGTTGGATTAATAAGGAAGAATTCTTGAATATTCAGCCGGCTATACGAGAAATAATCGCAATCCTGGTTAAGATTCTCAAAACGTCTAAAACTAACAATTAAAAATGAAGAATTAAATGTGGATATATTGATCGAAATAAGGTATTTTTCTTCATTTTTAATTTTTACTTTTACATTTTTAATTTCCTACCATGTTCAGAGAAGATTTAGAAGGACATTTTCAAAACAAAATAGACGCAGAAGAAAAGATAGAACCAAAAGACTGGATGCCTGTAGAGTACCGTAAAACGTTGATACGGCAAATCAGTCAGCATGCGCATTCTGAAATTGTGGGCATGTTGCCTGAAGGCAATTGGATCACCCGTGCCCCATCATTAAAGCGCAAGTGCATTTTATTAGCAAAGATTCAGGATGAAGCAGGACATGGTTTGTATTTGTATAGTGCTTGTGAGACTTTGGGCGTTGAACGTGAAGAATTGTTGAATGATTTACACACAGGAAAAGCAAAATATTCGAGCATTTTCAATTATCCAGCGATCAGTTGGGCGGATATGGGCGCGATTGGTTGGTTGGTGGATGGTGCAGCGATTATGAACCAGATCCCTTTATGCAGGACCTCTTATGGTCCCTATGCCCGTGCTATGGTACGCATCTGTAAAGAAGAAAGTTTTCATCAGCGGCAGGGATATGAGATCATGTTGACCCTTGCGAAAGGAACTCCGGTGCAGAAAAAAATGGCACAGGATGCTCTCAATCGCTGGTGGTGGCCGAGCATTATGATGTTTGGACCGAATGATGCAGATTCTCCGCACTCTGCACAAAGTCTGAAATGGAAGATCAAACGCTTTACCAACGATGAATTGAGACAGCGATTCATCGACATGACCGTACCACAGGCTACATTAATTGGTTTGACTATACCGGATCCGGAATTAAAATGGAATGAAGAACGCAAATCATACGACTTCGGAAAAATCAATTGGGATGAATTCTGGAATGTTGTCAAGGGTAACGGACCTTGTAATAAACAACGATTGCATGACCGTGTCGATGCACATGAAAAGGGTGCATGGGTTAGAGAAGCTGCGGTAGCTTATGCAGAAAAGAGAAGAGCCAGGTCCAATGCGAATTAAGAAAATTTGAAGCCTGTTAAAATTTTAGACCTTCAAGCTTTAATGAGTAACCTCTTTGAATTCATAAGTCAATCTATGATTGTGTATTAATGGTGGAAGGTAGATTTTGAATTTAAATTTCCAAGTTATTATCATTAGTACTCAATCTGAATTTTCCAACGGAGATTCTGAATTAAATAATTTTTACATCATTAATTTTTCCGATAAATAAGAAGCGATGATGACCATCAGGGAATACCAGTTAAAGGACAAGCAAAAGTGTATTGAAGTATTCAATAGCAATTGTCCTAAATTCTTTGACAAAAGCGAGCTTGAATTATTCATCAATTGGCTAGACCATCAAGTCGATTCAAATGCGCCATACAAAAGTCCTGCTTATTCGAACTCAGAAAAAGATGCATATGATGTGCTTGAATTGCCACAAGTCGGTGTGATCGGTTGCGGTGGTTACTATATTCTAAAAGATCAGAAAGAAGCCCGGCTGGCCTGGGGAATGATTCATTCTTCCTATCATAAACATGGTTACGGAACGGCGCTCTATAAACACCGGAAAGAAATAATCAATAAACATTGGCCTGATCATGTCATCACATTAGGAACCAGTCAGCACACATATCCTTTCTATGAAAAAATGGGAATGAATGTGACTGCAAGCATTAAAGCAGGTTATGGTCCCGAGCTTGATCGGTTTGATATGACAATTAATCATGAATGATAAGGAGATTCACGATTTTCTTTTCAATATTTCCTTTCAAATAGTGTGGAATGTGAAGCAGGTACCTGCAGGTGTAAAAACTACATTCAGGTATTAAATTCTTCCCCATCATCAAAAGCATTTGAATTGGTTCAGTGGTCCTAAGATGATCCATGTAATGTCTTCCTTTTTTGTACTATATTATTATCCCATGAGTCTTTTTATTACGATCTTTGGTTTTTATTTCAAGTAAAATCGTATGAATAACTGGCCTCTTTTCGAAATTTTTATTCGCAGCAAATCCGGATTGAATCATAAACATGTCGGGAGTCTGCATGCCGCAGATGCACAGATGGCAATAGAGAATGCAAGAGATGTATATACAAGAAGACAGGAAGGCATCAGCATCTGGGTCGTGGAATCAAAATACATTACTGCATCGGATCCGGCTGACAGCGATCCATTTTTTGATCCAGCTCAGGATAAAATATACAGGCATCCTACTTTTTATGATTTACCGGACGAAGTAAAACACATGTAAGATGAATGTACATGAAGCTAAAATACAATTTCTCCTTCATCTTGCGGATAATGCATTGATCCTTGGACAACGCCTGGGGGAGTGGTGTGGACATGGTCCCGTGTTGGAACAGGATATGGCAATGACCAATATATCATTGGATTATTTGGGAAGAGCAAGGTTGCTTTTTCAGTATGCTGCTGAATTAAAAAATGAAAATGCTACAGAAGATGCTCTCGCATTTTTAAGAGATGAATGGGAATACAAAAATGCATTGCTTGTCGAACAACCGAATTTGGATTTTGCGTATACGGTTGCCAGGCAATTTTTTTTAGATGCATTTCATTACCCTTATTTTTCCGCAATGAAATTGAGCACTGATAAAAGGCTTTCCGAAATTGCAGAAAAAACAGTAAAGGAATCAGCCTATCATTTAAAGTGGAGCGGAGAATGGGTCATTCGGCTTGGAGATGGAACGGATATCTCCAAACAAAAAATGCAAACTGCAATTAATGAACTTTGGACTTATACGGGTGAATTGTTTGATGTGACAGATTATGAGCAACACATGATTTCAACAGGCATTGCGCCGGACGTCTCTCAAATAAAGACTGAATGGGAAACAAAAGTTGATGCCGTATTAAATGAAGCAGGTTTGATCAAACCGGGAGCCATTTGGATGCAAACAGGAGGTAAGCAAGGTCGTCATTCTGAACACTTGGGTTATATACTCGCCGACATGCAATACATGCAGAGAGCGTATCCGGGGATGGAGTGGTGAAAATTAATTAAAAATTAAAAATTACGAATTGTTAACCATTCACCATTGATCATTTATAAATTCAGTAATGAATCTAAAACAACGGATATATGAAATTTTAGAAACGGTATTCGATCCGGAGGTTCCGGTTCTAACTGTTGTCGATCTTGGTATTATTCGGGGAATTGAAATTCAGAATGACGAAGTTATTGTCAAAATCACTCCGACTTACACGGGTTGTCCTGCTATGCAAATGATAGAATGGAATATTCATGCAGCGCTGGACAAGGAAGGAATTAAAAATAAAATTGAAACGGTTTTAAGTCCGGCCTGGACTACAGACTGGATGAGTGAAAAAGGAAAAGAGAAATTGAAAGTATACGGTATTGCGCCTCCGTTTAGACATGCAAAAGTAACCACAGGACTTTTTGAAGAAGAAGATGTCATTCCATGTCCAAGATGCAATTCAAGCAATACAAAAAAAATAAGTGAATTTGGTTCGACGGCATGCAAGGCTTTGTATCAATGCCAGGACTGTAAAGAACCGTTTGATTATTTTAAATGCCATTAAATTTAATTACGAATTAAAAATTACGAATTACGAATTACAAGTTTGCACAGTTTTTGAAATTATTAATAGCATAATCAATGGAATTTATTCAATATAGATCAGAGAAAAATGTTGCCTGGATAAAATTAAATCGCCCACAGGTTTTCAATTCTTTTCACTCCGAAATGGGAGTGGAGTTTCTGCAATGCCTGGATGAAATTGAAAAGGATACCAACGTCCGTTGTGTTGTGCTCATTGGAGAAGGGAAAGCATTTTGTGCAGGACAAGATCTTCAGGAGGCAATGGATCCAAATGGTCCGGGATTAAATAAAATATTATCTGAACGGTACAATCCGATAATAAGAAAGCTCCGCACACTTGAAAAACCGGTTATTGCTGCAGTCAATGGAGTTGCTGCTGGTGCCGGGGCAAATATTGCACTTTCCTGTGATGTTGTGGTGGCAAGTCAATCAGCAAGTTTTATCCAGGCTTTTTCGAAAATCGGATTGATTCCGGATAGCGGTGGTACGTATATACTTCCAAGATTAATAGGTTGGAATAGAGCATCGTCTTTAATGATGTTGGGAGATAAAGTAAGTTCTGCTGATGCATTGCAAATGGGAATGTTGTATAAAGTATTTCCGGATGATACTTTTTTAAGTGAAGTTGAAAAATTAGCAACAGAATTATCCAACATGCCTACCAAAGCATTGGCTTTGACCAAAAAAGTATTGAACCAAAGTTTTACAAATTCACTGGATCAACAATTGGAACTCGAATTGAAAATTCAAAATGAAGCTTCGCTCACCACAGATTACCAGGAAGGAATTGCAGCTTTTTTAGAAAAGAGAGCGCCTGTATTTAAGGGTTGATAGGTTATTAGGCTGTAGGCTGTAGACTGTAGGAAGGAATTTATTATTGGCAAATAAAGTAAATGCATATTAAATAAAATAGAATTGGTTTTGGAATTAAAAATTTGAACACAGATTTGATCATGTTAATAAACTATCTTAATATTATAAACAGGTCTTTAGCCTTTAGCCTTTAGTCTTTAGACTTTAGCCTACAGCCTAAAGTCTACGGCCTAATAGCCTCATTCAATCATGGAAAAAATAACTATCGGAGTAATCGGTTCTGGCACCATGGGCATGGGCATTGCTCAGGTTGCCTCAATGGCAGGTCATCGGGTTGTCATTCACGATGTAAATGCAACCGCATTAAATAAAGCACAACGCCAGTTGCAGGAACAAATTAATAAACTTGCTGACAAAGGAAAGTTGAGCGCTTCCGATGCCGTTGCCGTGTCGGGTAGATTTTATTTTTCAGAAAATATTGCGGCATGTTCAGATTGTTCATTGGTCATTGAAGCCATAGTTGAAGATTTAGGAATAAAGAAAAATTTATTCGCAGAACTTGAAAAAGTAATTTCTCAGAACTGTTTGCTTGCAAGCAATACTTCCTCGTTGAGCATTACCTCATTGGCTTCAGGGCTCAATCATCCGGAACGATTTTTGGGATTGCATTTTTTCAATCCCGTTCCGTTAATGCCCCTGGTAGAAGTGATACCGGCACTTCAAACAAACAATTCCATAGTCAATACCTCCTTTGAACTTATCGAATCCTGGGGAAAGATTCCTGTTATTGCAAAAGATACACCGGGATTTATTGTCAACAGGATTGCGCGTCCTTATTACTCTGAAGCACTTAGAATTTATGAAGAAGGGTTTGCTGATTTTGCAGCCATTGATTATGCGATGACGAGTGTATATGGTTTTAAAATGGGCCCGTTTGCTCTGATGGATTTTATAGGCAATGATGTCAATTATGCAGTGACACGTTCTGTTTGGGAATCGTGTTTTTATGAACCCCGATATAAACCTTCCTTTACCCAAAGGAATTTGGTAGCGGCAGGATGGCTAGGAAAAAAATCAGGACGAGGTTATTATAATTATTCAGAATCATTACCGGAACCTGACAAAACGAATCAGGAACTCATTCAAAATATTGCATGGCGTATATTGGTCATGCTCATCAATGAAGCAGCAGATGCGCAATATTATAAGATAGCAACCAGGGCTGATATTGAAACTTCAATGTGTAAAGGCGTGAATTATCCAAAAGGACTTTTGCAATGGGCTGATGAAATTGGAATTCAACATTGCATAGAAACTATGGATCGTTTGTTTAATCAGTATCATGAGGAAAGATACCGGTGTAGTGTAGGGCTTAGGGAAATGAAGAGAACGATGAACGAGGAACGATGAGTGATGCCCGCCTGCCGGACGGGCAGGAGCGATGAGAAGAATGGTTAATGATTAATTTGTATTCTTTTTTATCCTAATGAAACTCCTAACTTCTAACTACCAACTTCTAACTTCCAACCGCCATACAAGCGGGTCATTTGCGACTAAGAAGAGTTTTATTCCCATCATTATCTGTAATCAGCATATGGTCATTCTCGATGTAATATTTTCCCAGATGTCTGGTTTCGGTTTTTCCATTTTGAATTGCAGAAATATAGAGCTGGTTATTGATGTTATACCAAAACACTCCGGGCAATTCTTTTAAGCCACTTTCACTTTGTCCAAGATAATTGTTTCCACTCATGGTCGCCTGAGATCCACCGTCTCCAACAGTTCCGTTTGCAAATAAGACAAGAGTTTCACTATAGGAAGCACCCATGTATTGATCTCCAGATCCTGAGTTGTAATTTTCATTTTTTGTCCATGCACCGATCAACATGGCATCATGGTTTGCTTCTTTAGGAAACTTAAAATCAGGTGGTTGATTATTTTTATTTTGAGATTTCTTTTCCTGATGATCTGAAGACCCGGATGCTTTTTCAAAAAGAATTTCCATATGGTCCGGAAGGTCTACTATTTCAAGTTTCATTTTCAGTTTTTGATCCTGCCAATTGCCTGTGATTTTAAACACCAATCCAAGATTGGCTTCCGTTGCAGTACCTGTTAAAGTATTTCCATTGGATTTTGCTTCAATTATATAGTTTTGCTGACTGTCGGTCATTTTTCCGGAATATTCATTCTTCTTATCTTCTTTCAATTGAAGATGAACATCATCATTATCCAGATGTCCATGATATTTTCCTTCAAAGGACGATTGTGATTTACCTGCCAGTTGAATACTTAGAAACAGGAAAAGAAAAATGCACT
>JBGAWX010000048.1:0-17023 GCA_044227375.1 Saprospiraceae bacterium | reverse complement strand
AGAAATTCTGACCCTTTGTTGAGAGAATTTTGTTTCATTCCATTTATTCCAACAGCAATATTCAAGGTGTTCATTTCAGGAAAAAGATATCGCAATTCATAATTAAAAGTATTCATCAGAAAATACAATCCAAATTGATTTTTATTCAATACCTCATCATATTCTTTTCGTTGATTCTGTTGCCATCCAAAAATTGTTTTTAAGGTGCCGTTTCCAAGAATAAAACTATTGTTCAGTACAATTTTTGAGTGTTGAATTTTCTGAAAGGGAGTCAGGGGAGTGTATGCTGTGTAATCCTCTTCGGACGCGAAGGAAACATTTTCGGTGCTATCATTAATTGCAACATGCTTAATAAATAAACCGGTAGCACTGTCTCGTTCGCCTTCTATAATGCCCGGAGTGAAATCATAAACACTCCAGTGCAGATGAGCGTATCCCCAGGATTTATTGAGACCGGCGATTCCACTTAATGTATGCTCTTTGAATCCTGAGTTTAAAACATAACCATCATATTTATTTTGATAGGCATGGGCTCTTTTGTTACTATAGCGGAGGTTCCAAATAAATCCTTTTTTATTACCTGCAATATTTGCTGAGTAAGCGATAAGTCCATTATTACTTTGATAGTTGGCCAAAAGATTGCCGTTGATTTTTCCCTCCGGTAATGTTGGTGCAGAAATCATATTGATCACACCGGCCATAGCATCTGAGCCATAGGTCAAGCTTGCCGGACCTTTTAATATTTCGATTTTGTAAACACTGAATTCATCGATTTCGATGCCATGCTCATCTCCCCATTGTTGGCCTTCTTGCCGGATTCCATCATTAATGGTGACAACCCGGTTGTATCCGAGTCCTCTGATGACGGGTTTGGAAATTCCGGAACCTGTTGTGATTTGATCAATGCCTGGCTGACTTGCAAGGGCGTCAATGATGTTTGTTGAAGTGTGTTGCTGTAAATCAGATGGAGGTATGGTTGAAATAGGCGTCGGGGTGCGGTTTTTTTCTGCAGCTTTAGATAAGCCCGTAACTACAATTTCATTCAACTCATTTACGGATTCTTCCATTGCAAAGTCCATATTTGATATTATGGTGAGATCAATTTTTTCCGCAATTAATTTATAGCCAACCAAAGTGACCTGCACCAGAACTGTTGCAGACGGAAGATTATTGATCTTATAACTTCCATCAGATTCACTGATGGTACCTGTTTTTAAATCCGGAAGATAGATGTTGACTCCTGCGAGAGGAATTCCGGAGTGTTTATCCGTAATTTTTCCCGTCAGTGTTTTTTTATCAGGTGCTATTTTAATAGCAAGACTTATTGTTGCGCCAAAAACTTCGGACGAAGTCCAAATCAATGTCCAAATTCCAAATAACAGTATGAATGCATTTTTCATATTCAGATAATAATTTGAAAGGAGTGAAAATGATTTAAAATATTTTCCGGTTCGAAACAATACCGGAAGAATAAATTATTCGCAAAGTGAAACTTGATGATTTCACTTTTGCAAAACACATCTGATTATGATATTGCAGGAGGTGCCCGACTCTGGCTATAAGTGTTACAACCAGTGAGGTTGAATTGAATAAATTTTATTTCTGAAGTACCTTGTATTGGACTCAGAATGAAAAGGTTTGCTTCAACTATAAAGTGATCAAAATGAAGAATGAGATCACAAAGGGAACAATGTTTAATGGGAATTGAAAAGTGAGTTGCATGCTTGCAGCCATTTTGAAAATCATGATGGACCAGCTTTCGGTGGCAGGGATCAGACTCCCGTACACTAGAATTGATTTTGCATTCTGTAAATTCATGGGAATGCTGATGGCCAGTCTGAAGGGTATATTGAATAACACTGAAAGAATAGAAGGCTAACAGCGACAATCCAAAAGATTTACGGATGCCGGCCATGAGTTTGTATTTCCTATTCCTGATTTTCATGAATTCAATCTACCGAGGATAACAATTTTCTGGTATTCCGGTTGAAGGTATGCATTTTTTGTCCTTAATAAAGCAAAATTAAGGAGAGCAAGACGAAAATTGTTAGTAAACATTCCATTTGTATAACTTGATTCAGTCAAACTTTATCTGTTCATTTAAAGCATAGGCTTCCGGGGCCTGTTAAAAATATTTTAATAAAAAGTGAGCGATTATTAAAACATATTATAAATATTCATATATTTGTGCCTGGTTCTACACACAACACCTCCCGAATTCAGCTTAGTTAGAATTTAAATATTCAAAATATGAAAGCTACCTGCTTAAGGCTGAATGCTTGCATTTGGTTGTGTTGTCTTATCGTGTTGCCCGGCATTGCCAATAAAGCCCATGTGCTGAGTTTTTTCCTGGAATGCCCGCCCTCAGTGACGATTAAATGTTACGATGATGTATCAGATCTGGATAAATGGGGAAAGGCCTATATCTGGAAAAACAACTCAAAGTCTCCTGCGCCTCCTCCGGTTAATGTTGTTTATAATACGAATGCTTGTGGAATCGGCACCATTACCCGCTATTGGGAAGTTACAGATCCTTATAAAAATATTCAGAAATGCAATCAGGTCATTACCGTAACAGGAAGTATACCGTTTGCATCTTCAGATATCAGTTGGCCGCCAGCATATACCATAGAAGGTTGCAATCCGGTAACGGATCCACGCATGCTTCCATCGCCTTATGATTATCCAAAATTCAGCAAAATCAAATGCAGTCAACCGATGTATTCATACAAGGATAGTAAGTTTACCGTGTCTGATGGTTGCATGAAGATATTGAGAGATTGGAAAGTAATTGATTGGTGTCAGTATAAGCCCAATGTATATCCTGCTTCCGGGGTTTGGACATACACTCAAGTCATTAAATTAATTGTGTTGGATTCAACGGCAAAATTGATTTGTCCCATAGATACCACAGTGGATTCAAGAACTGATTGCAAAGGTGTATTTGTGAAATTGGATTCTGCAAAGGCAATTTCAAAATGTGGGTTTAAACTCAACATCCGGAATAATTCACCGTATTCAAAGACTAAAGGAGCTGATGCAAGTGGAGATTATCCTTTAGGAACGACAGAATTTTATTTTACTGCAGAATATGGTTGTGGAAAGGAAATAAAATGCAAAGTAAGAGTAACAGTTCGGAATAAAATCGGACCGGTTCCATATTGTTTGAATGGTTTGATTACGGCACTGATGCCTGTGGATACAAACAGGGATGGCACTCCGGAAGATGGAATGATTGAAATTTGGGCAAAAGATTTTAATCTTGGTTCGTATCACCCCTGCGGTTACAAACACCTGAAATTTTCATTTTCTCCTGATACAAGTATCAAATCCAGAATATTTACCTGTGCAGATTTGGGTAAAAATGATGTTGAAATGTGGGTCACGGATTCATTAGGCAATCAGTCCTATTGCAAAACCTATCTTGAAGTACAAAACAACAATGCCAATATTCCTGACTGCAAGAGAAAAGACAGTATTATATCAACCATCATTTTGTCAGGACTGATAGCAGATGATCAGGGCCATTTGATGCAGGACGTTCAGGTAGCCTTAAAGATGAATGTTACTTCAACCGTAGTGCCTAAAATCAACATGAGTATTAAGACACGTTATGATACCATTGTAACAAAGAGTGGTACAAAATTATACTTGAAATATAATGATACGATTTATACTACCAGTTATGATACCATAAGAAATCAATGGTCGAAAGAATTGATGAGTGATCAAAGCGGAAAATATACGTTTAAGGATTTGGTAAAAAATGAAACGTACCATCTTGAAGTAACCAAACGCGAATCAGCATACAAGGGAATTAATATCAATGACGTGATTGTTTTGCTGAGGCACATAACAGGATCGATATTACTAAAAGACCCATTAAAAATCATTGCTGCAGATATCAACAGTGACGGGCAGATCAATAATATGGATTTTGATTTGTTGTATGCACTGGTACTGGGTACAAAGTCATATTCTGAAATTCCGAAACACTGGAGATTTGTTCCCAAGAATTATCCATTTACGAATCCACAAAATCCTTTTGCTGATCCATTTGACGCTGTCATGGATTTTAACAAGATCACAGCTTCAAGACTCAATGTAGATTTTGTAGCAATACGAGTGGGCGAATTGGATGGAATCACAAGTGGAATTGAAAATCAGGAACACGATTCGAGAAGCAATAATTATGAAAAGTCATCAACCGGAAATTTTGAATTAATAAATATTTTTCCAGTGCCGGTATCTGATCAATCCTTGAATTTCGAACTCAATATTCATAAATCAAGTACATTAATTTTAAATTACTATGATGCTCAGGGAAATTTATTGCATCGCATTTCTCGCTCTTTCGACAAGGGTATTCAGATTTGGGAACAAGCTGTAAATGATTTGCCTTCGACGGGCATATTCTTTTACCGTTTGACTGATGGGAATCAGTCCCGATTTGGAAAATTAATTCGCTCAAAGTAAGAAGACTAGGTTAAAACTACGATTCCAGAACCGGATCCTCCAAGGCGGGGTCCGGTTTCTTTTTTATAGGGGTCTATTATCAGTTCTTAATCTTTTAGTTTTGGAATGATCAGCATACTCCTTGTTGATTAGAAATAACCCGGAATACGACTTATCTACAGGCGATGCTGATAAAACTCATCTTTTTTGTTCTCAATCTTTTAAATCATATTTCGGCTCTTCTTCATATATTTGCCTCAATCCGTATTGCCGGCATCTCTGGTCAATACCTTAAACATGTGAACGATGATACCAAAACTCTATCACCCGATTGGAATTTTATTCCTCTCCCTCTTTTGTAATCAAATCGCTTTTGCAGATTTTTCTTTGGTCTGTCCGCCTGATGTAACGGTGAGTTGCAGGGAAGATTACCTTCATGATCTTAATGTTTTTGGCAAGGCCTACACGAATTGGAATGGAATCATAAGTTATCAACACGATTGCAAAACAACCATTGAAATCGACGATTGTGGTAAAGGCACCATTAAAAGGGTTTGGGGTGTCGAAAATCCGGAGAACTGGAAATGGTTAACTTGTGTACAGGTCATCACCATAAGCAATGCAAATGGATTTGTGTATTCTGATATTGAATGGCCGCTATCAATAGTGATCAGAAGTTGTGATCCTCAAAGCGATTTTAAACATTTACAGGCGCCTTACGATGCACCACATTGGACCAGCCCGAAATGTGCAAAACCCATGGTTTCGTTCAAAGACTCCCATTTTAAAGTTGACGACGGTTGTGAAAAAGTCATCCGTGAATGGAAAGTATTGGATTGGTGCCAGTATGACCCTGTTAATTATCCGGGCAGGGGAATTTTTTCCTACACTCAGGTTATCAAATTAATTAGTGTTAGTGATTCAATTCAGTTGTTATGTAAAAAAGATACTGTAGTTTTTAATAACAGAACTTGTGATACCATTTATGTAAATCTGGATTCAGCCGTATTTCAATCCGGATGTAAAATCTACAACAGGATTTACAATACGTCTAAATATGCATTGCGTCCGAATGCAAATGCAAGCGGATATTATCCTAATGGCATCACCAAATTTTACTATATCGCGGAGTATGCCTGCGGTACTGAGGTTAAATGCGAAGTGACTGTTGATGTTCGTAATAAAATTCAACCAACACCTTATTGTTTGACCGGAGTGGTTTTGACATTAATGCCGGTTGATGCCAATAATGATGGAACTGTTGATGATGGAATGATCACAGTGTGGGCCTCTGATTTGGATAAAGGAAGTTGGCATAAATGTCCCGGTCAGAAGTTAAATTTTTCATTTTCCAAAGACATACTCGATAAATCCAGGACATACACCTGCAGTGATGTTGGTACTAATGATGTTGAAATCTGGGTTACTGATACACTGGGTAATCAGGATGTATGCAAGACTCAGATTATCATTCAGAATAACAACCCTTCCATTCCGAATTGTGATGGCAACCTTCAAGGTGGAAAAATGTCCGTCCGCGGTAAGGTAATGTTCTACAATACCATTGCGCCATCAAAACTTCAAATCAGCATTAATTCCAGTGCTCAGGGATTCCAGGCAGAGCCCGATAAAAATAATAATTATGAATTTCAATTCAATGATTTAATCGGGAATCAATCTTATATGATTCAATCCAGCTTCCAGTCTTTTATCGCTGCAGCTTTGGATTATGATGATTTGTCTTATCTCAAAAAACTGATTGATAAAAAAGTGAAGCCGGCATCACCATATATTATACTGGCAGCGGATGTGAATCAGGATCATGAAATCAATACATTAGATTATAACTTGTTAAAACAAGTCATATATTATAAAAGATCTGCAGCGTTGAAAACGAATTGGATATTTTTACCAGAAGGATTTACTTTTAACAATCCTTCAGATTTTACTTTTAACAATCCTTCAGATCCATTGAAGGAAGTCATGCCAAATGGAATTGAAATTCAAAAGCTGGAGCATGATATGGATAATCAGAATTTATTAGCAATTCGCGTAGGTGATCTTGTATTTAGTACCACAAATACTCCGGATTGGGCAGTTAGAAGGAATGATGCTGATGACAGATTTCAATTGGAATTGATTCATTGCAGCGTAATAAATGATAATGGCGATGCTTCATCAATTACCTGGACATTGAATTCAAGCATCTCACAAACCGTAAGCATCCAGCTGTTTTCAATAGATGGAAGGGAATTGATCAATAAATCCGTGAAATTGTCTGAAGGCATCCAGAAAGTTACACTGGAAGCTACTACAAAAGGATTGTTGATTTATAATATCAGATACGGCAATTCAAATATTTCCAATAAGTTATTTTCATATTGAAGCATAAGCGGAAATATTCATCAACGGGTACTGGTTATGAATTGGAGTGCAACAAGTATGGAATAAATTAAGAATTGCGAGATTTTTAACCATTAACCATTAATCATTATCCCTTACCAACTAATCCTCATCCCAATCAAATAAGGATTGCTTTTCCTCATCGATATCTCTGCGTTCTTTTTTTGTGGGTCTGCCCGTTCCTTTTTCCCGGACTTCAGGCATTGGGTTGCCTGTAAACCAGGATTGGTATTTGTTTAATTCTTCTTCGGAGGTCAGGTTTTCATAACAGAGTGCCGCAAGGGAAGCGGAGACTCGTTTTTCGATAATTTTAATGGCTTTAAACTTAAACCTGAAACCATTTTTTCGAACCTCAACAATTGCATCCTTATTGATATAATGCGAGGCTTTTATTATCGAGTCATTAATAAAAACTTTTCCGGACTTGCATGCATCTGTGGCAATGGTACGGGATTTAAAAATTCTTACTGCCCAAAGCCATTTATCGATTCTAGTTTTTTCCACCATTCAACAAAAGTGGATATGCTGGTTTGAGATTTTCGAGGGTCTCATGGACAATTTTTGCAACAAAGTAATTCCGGTACCATCTCATATCTGAAGGGACAATATGCCATTTCAGATCGGATCCGTTGATTGCGGCTTCATAATATCGCATATACTTATCCCAGAGTTTGCTTTCTTCAATATCTGCAGGATTGTACTTCCATTGTTTTTCCGGATCGGTCTTTCGTTCTTCTAATTTCTCAAGTTGTCTTTCATGAGAAAGGTGTAAATAAAATTTTAGGATTGTGGTATCATTGTCTTCCTGGAGTAGCTTTTCAAAATGATTAATGGCTTCCAGTCGGGCTGCCGCTTTTTGATCGTCTATCCATTGGTGTACCCGTTGAATCAATATGTCTTCATAATGACTCCGGATGAATAATTTAATCTGACCTTTTGAGGGAACATTTTTGTGAACCCTCCACAAGAAATCATGAGCGAACTCTTCTTCTGTTGGTTTTCTAAATGGGTGAGCATCTATACACAGTGCGGGGCAATTCATAAATACGGATTTCGCTACTCCATCTTTACCGCTACCATCCATGCCCTGCAGGACAACCAATAGACTGTTTTTCTTTTCGGCCCACATCATTTCACACATCAATCCAATCTTTTCAGCCAGCTCTTCAGTTTTTTTAATAGTCTCTTTCTTTTCGAATTGTTTTGGTGGCTTGGTTGAAATTTTAGAGAGAATAATTTTTGCCATGGGAAGAAAGTTTGAACTATGAACTATGAACTATGAACTATGAGTTATGAACTATGAATTATGAGTTATGAGTTATTTTTTAGAATATAAAATTAATGATATCTATCATTAGTATTAAAGGTTAAATAATTTTTTTTACTCTCTTCGTTCCGGCCCGTCCGGCAGGCGGGCTTCACTCATCGTTCATCGTTCATCGTTCATCACTCACCTCTCATCGTTCATCACTCATCACTTCTTCAAATATTCATTTTTCTTCGCTTTACAAAAAAGGATTGCAGTATATAATCATATCCCGAATTGATATCCGCTTCATGATAATCAATTCTGTATTGCAGGCATTTGGATTTTATTTCCTGATGATATGCGGATACTTTTTGTACATATTGGTCCTTAATTTGATGTGCCTGAACTCGAATTTGTTCACCGGTTTCCATATCGACAAATTGATAGGGCTTATTTTCAAATTCAAAATCCAGTTCGAGTTTTTTATCCAGAGTATGAAAAAGAATCACTTCGTGTTTGTTGTATTTGAGATGCTGCAGTGCTGAAAACAAACTGTCTAAATCCGAACTTTGATCAAACATATCAGAAAATATAATGACCAGAGATCTTTTGTGGATTTGATCTGCAATTTGATGTAGAGCGGATGCTGCAGATGTTTTTCGGTTAATCTCAGTTTGATGCAAATATTTTTCCAGGTAGGATAGGAGCAATTGATAATGAGTCGTACTGGATTTTTCATGAGTATGGATACGAAGTTCATCATCAAACACGGAAAGTCCGTATGCATCTCGTTGCCTTCTCAATACATTCATAAGACATGCAGCGCCTAAAGCAGAAAACTTTAACTTATTCAGTATGAATCCGGACTTGAGTTTTTCTTCTGGGAAATACATGGAAGAAGAAGTGTCGATGACCAATTGACAACGCAAATTGGTTTCTTCCTCAAATTTCTTGGAAAACAATTTATCGGTCCGGGCATAAACCTTCCAGTCAATATCTTTCGTGGATTCACCTTGATTGTATAATCTGTGTTCTGCAAATTCAACACTAAATCCATGAAA
The DNA here is from genome assembly GCA_044227375.1 of Saprospiraceae bacterium. Lineage (GTDB taxonomy): Bacteria > Bacteroidota > Bacteroidia > Chitinophagales > Saprospiraceae > Vicinibacter. The sequence goes on along the minus strand of JBGAWX010000048.1, from coordinate 7,855 downwards.
TGGAGACTTATGAAGTCCAATGATGAATCCTTCCACCACCTGGTTTGCCAGAAGATCGAGATGATTGTAAGCCTGAACCGGAAATTGATCGAAGAATCCCATATAAATACAAAAGCCCTTACCGGCAAAGATAAGGGCCAGGGCTTATTATTTACTAAATCAAATGATTGCTTCCAACTTTTGTTTTAAGGTAGCTTTTGAAGCAGCTCCTACCTGTTTATCAACAACCTGTCCATTTTTAATGAACAAAATGGTTGGTATGCTTCTGACTCCAAATTGCATAGAAACGCTTGGATTGTGATCTACATTGAGTTTTCCAACTTTTACTTTATCTCCATATTCATTGGATAATTCATCGATAATGGGTCCTACCAATTTGCAAGGACCACACCATTCTGCCCAAAAATCAACCACGGCTACGCGGTCCTGGGTAAGCGCTTCTGTCTGAAAGTTTGAATCCGTAAATTCGAATGCCATATCTTAATTAATTTTGATTGGGATAGTAACATTGCCTGTGCTTTGTTGGTTCAAATATCTGTGTTTTTAAATGACAGTATGAAGAAATTAAAACCGGTTTTAACAAATTCTTTTTATTGGGTCCTGCTGGCATTGGCTATAACCCTGATTTTCAGAATCATTTTTTACAGATCTCCGGAATGGGTTGAAAATTATTACTACGGCATAGTATATAGGGTCTTTAGAGTAATCTGGGATTCCGTTATGGCTTGGATTCCAGTACCTCTATTCTACGTATGGCTGGGCTTTCTTCTGATTTTATTTATTTCCTTTTTAATTCAATTTTTTGTGAAAAAAGATAGAAAAATCTGGAGTATAAAAATAGCATTCATGGTGTTGGCGATTCATTTCATCTGGTTTTATTGGACCTGGGGTTTTAATTATGCAAGGCAAAGTCTTGGTGAACGGTGGAACATCAATGAGCCGGTGCAGGAAATTTTTTTTCTAAAGGAATTTTATAATCAAACCGGTGTAATTGATTCAATCAGACGAGTGTTCAAAGTGGAAATCAATTCGTATCAATTCAATTCTGATTATCTGGAAAAGGAGATCCGGAATTTGGTCATGGAGTTTCAAAGTAAAAATGGATTTCTTTTGTTTGACCGGGTTCGTTGCAGGAATCTTTCTTTAAATGGAATATTATTAATCTGGTCCACTTCCGGGGTGTATTTACCATTTGTTGGTGAAAGTCAATTTGACGGAGGATTGCACAATTTGTCCAAACCATTTACTATCGCACACGAACTCTGTCACGGAATGGGTTGGACCCATGAGGGAGATTGCAATTTTATGGCGTATTTGATTTGCAGACAAAGCACGGATCCTTACATCAGGTATTCAGGGGAGTTGAATTATTGGAGGTACTTGTATGCCAATGCTTCCAGGGTTCATCCGGAAGAATTTAAATACATAAAATCCATTTTAAATCCTGATGTGTTGAATGATTTAAAGGAAATCAATGCGGCGAATGACCGTTATCCGGAAATATTTCCAAAATTGCGGGAGAGGTTTTACGATTGGTATTTAAAAAAACATGGAATTGCATCAGGAGACAGGAGTTATTCTGAGATTATCAGGATGGTAATTAATTACAAATTAAAAATGAATAATTAAAAATGAAGGGTCAGTGTATTCATTAATCTTTTTCTACTTTATAAAAAAGTCTGTAACCTAGTTTTACTTGACTTAATGTTTAATTATCAAAGCTCTGTTATTGTTTTATTGAGTAGGTGAATCACTGTGTCATTTAAATTGTGAATCGCTTCTTCCATCTTCCATTTTGATTTGTCACGTGGCTCCACATAATTTGAAATTGAACGGATGGATATAAAAGGCAGGTCCATGACATTGCAGGCATAAAACAATCCGGCACCTTCCATGCTTTCCACATCGGCATTAAATTTTTTCCGGATTCGATCTATGCTTTGCTTTGTTCCGGATGATTTATTTACAGTAATGCCGGAGACTTGTTTGAGTCCTGTTGAAATGGTATTGCGTTTTTTTAATAGCGCACCGTGTTGATATGGAAACCTGTCTTTTTCCATTAGGCCGAGTTCGAATGCGTCAATGAAGTCGCTATCAGATTCTTCTGCACCTAAATCTCCCCATTGTTCAGAAACTACTTCAACCAACTCTGCGGGAATTAATTCTTTTTTATAAGATCCTGAAATTCCGGCGTGAAGTACAAGATCCATTTGATGAACATGCTTGTACCTGGATAATGCAAAGGCCATCATCATGCTTCCTATTCCGGTGACTAGTGGATAAACTTTGGTATGTTTATATTCAAATTCTGCAAATGAATTCTTGTTCCAATGATTTTCAAGATGATGCAGAGTAGGGGCAATTTCTAATGTAGTCGCACTCACTAAAAGAATTTTCATAACCATTGTGAGTTTTAATTGAATTGAACATTTACCCCAAAAGCCGAACTGAAGCCCAGGATGGAATGGTGTTCGAATGCAGTATGCAATGCAATACTGTTTTTCAGAAAGTAAGAAGCACCCATTGAAAGTGTGGATCCCAGAGTATTTACGCCAATGGAAAGGGCAATAGGTTTAACAGGGGCATACGATAATCCACAATGAAATGAAGCCGCTTGATTGCCTTGTTTGTGGATTTCTGCAAGTACTTGCAATTGATCGTAAACTTTGTAATTCAATCCCGCTTTAAATACCACGGGATAAGGATATAATGAATTGGTTTTGACGGGAACCGGATTCTTTACCACAAAACCGATGAGTAAGTTTGAGAGCAATTGAGTTTGTAAACCAAGTTCAACACTAATATTATGTAGATCTTCGCTTTCAGGAGTTTGAGTCCGAAGATAATCGATGCTCAATCCAATTCCGGTTTTGCTCCCAAGTTTTCTTCCATAGGCTAATGAAAAAAGCCATTCTTTCAATTCGGTACTGCCATCTGAAATGAGGTTTGCACCAAAGCCGGAATGGTCATCCATTTGATACGCACCATGTAAAGCGAAAGTATAAAGGCCATTGATAAAATAGTAATTATAAGATTCGAGGCTAACAGAATGATGTTCTAATGAAGACAGATGAGCTGGATTCATAAGTGAAGACCGGACATTCCATTCGCAAATGCCGGAATGACCGAGTCCTCTGGAAGTGGTACTGATAGATGAAGTCAGGACAGAATGCTGCGCAATGACAACATGAGCGTAGAAGCATATTAATAAAATCAGAATTCTCATTGGATTGCCAAAATAATGGAAATTCATGAATTGAGCTTATAGTAAATGAAGAAGAAACAATTCGTTTTATTTTATAACGGTTTAAATAAACCAGCGGATTACCTAATTGTCTTTATCCTATTCAGGGAAATTGGATAATTATAGTGGTCATGAATGCATTCCGATGAAATTATGATTTGCTTGTCATTCACCATCTGTATTATTATAGTGGATCACTAACAGGGATTATCTTTGTTTGAAATATGCACAATTCAGATTCAATTTTGAAATTAAAAATCAATTCATGAAAGAGAAATTTATCGAACAAGTTGCCGGGGCTTTTCAGTTTAAAGGATCGAGCATTCTTTTAGGTTCGGGTATTTTGGGATCGGAATTGGTTCCCGAGGTGAAAGTGAGTTTACCTATGAAAATGATGAATCGTCATGGCCTGATAGCCGGTGCGACGGGAACAGGAAAAACTAAGTCGTTGCAGGTGCTGGCAGAACAATTATCAGCACAGGGAGTTTCCTGTGTTTTGATCGATATCAAGGGAGATTTGAGTGGAATTGCAATGCCAGGGGTCATGAATCCGAAAATAGAAGAGCGCCATAAAGAAATCAGTATCGATTGGAATCCCCGTGAAAATTTTGTTGAGTTTCTTACTATATCAGGGAAAGAAGGCACCAGGTTGAGGGCCACTGTTTCAGAGTTCGGGCCTGTGTTGTTTTCAAAAATTCTCGGATTGAATGACACACAGGAAGGGGTGATGTCTATGATCTTTAAATTTTGTGATGATAATGGTTTGCTGTTACTGGATCTTGAAGATTTAAAAACAGTAATTCAATTTATCAGTGAAGAAGGAAAACAGGAAATTGAAAAAGAATTTGGTTCGTTTTCTACTGTTTCTACGGGAACGATATTAAGAAAAGTGATCGAACTTGAGCAACAGGGCGCAGCCATTTTCTTTGGCGAGCGATCATTTGAGGTAGAAGATTTGGTTAGAATTGATTCGAAAGGTAGGGGAGTAATCAGTATTTTACGCGTTGCAGACATTCAGGATAAGCCTAAATTCTTCTCTACATTTTTGTTGCAGATGTTGGCAGAAATTTATTCAAAATTTCCGGAAGTTGGCGATCAGGATAAACCGAAACTCATGTTCTTTCTCGATGAGGCACATTTGTTATTTGAAGAAGCCAGTTCAGCATTAATGGAACAATTGGAAACTGTAATCAAATTAATCAGGTCCAAAGGAATCGGATTGATTTTCATTACTCAGAATCCAATTGACATACCAGACAATGTACTCGCACAATTGGGTATGAAAATTCAACATGCACTAAGAGCCTTTACGGCCAAGGATCGTAAAGCAATTAAAATGGCTGCAGAAAATTATCCTGAGACTGAATTCTATGATGTAGCCCAACGCATTACAGAATTGGGAATCGGTGAAGCATTTGTAACCGGCCTCAATGAAAAAGGAATTCCAACACCACTTGTGCATACCATGATGCGGGCACCTGAATCCAGGATGGACATCATCACGGATGAAGAATTGCATCAACTGGTCCGAAATTCAGAAATTGCATCCTATTATAATGAAGTTATAAACAGGGAAAGTGCTTCAGAAATTTTGCACAAAAAAATAGAAGAAAGCACTCAGGAAGTTGAGGAAACACCACAAGTGGAAGAGAAGAGAAAAGAAAAATCCACTCTGGAAAAAGTATTCGACAGCACCGTAACCAGGCAAGTAGGGCGTACTGTAGCACGCGAATTAACAAGAGGTTTGCTGGGTATGTTTGGAATCAAAACCACAACCACAAGGAGGAGAAAATCATCCTGGTTTTAAAAAGGCTCATGTCAATTTGCATTTCTGGATGAAGTTGAAAGTAGAGCAGATCGCATCAAACCAGGAAGGATATCATCAAAAACAATTCATGAATGAACACTAAGATGATATAATTAAAAACAAGACATTGGGAATGTCATAATTCCTTGTCCTGATTACTTCTTCATCGAAGTTTTGAATTTCTCCTGGAAGTTTGGATAGGGTGTTGTTTTGTAGTGATTACCTCCGAAATAATTTGAAATGATTTCGAAAGTATCTGCATCCTGGTAGCCTGGAAGGGGTTGAATGGTGTTGAAGTCTTCATCCATAAAAACAAAGGTCGGATAAGACAATTGACCATTGGTGATTTCTATGGCCAATTCGTGAACTCCTCGGCGGCCGTTTGGAATGTATTTAAAGGTTTTTGATTTAAAATTGATATCTTCTTTTTGTTCAGCATTGAATTTTACTGCGTAGTAATATTTGTTTACATACTTCACGATTCTGGGATCCTGAAATGTAGAAGCATCCATTCGTTTGCACCAACCGCACCAATCTGTGTAAACATCGACCAGAACCTTGCGCTTTTGTTTTTTCATCAAGCCCTGCGCTTGATCCCAGTTGACCCAGTTGATTTGATCCTGTGCCACACAAGAATTTATCAGCACGATACAAAATATTGCAGCAAGGGACCCCGGGAGTTGTTTACTAATTGAGAAAAGACAGTTCATCGATTACAGTGATTTTAAAAATAGACAACAAAATAACGACGTAGTAACTGAATTAGCAAGCAGATGGGTTTTTAATTGGCTCTATTTAAATGAACTTTAACTAATCTATCTGATAATTTGCTATATAATGTATAACATCTTTATCTAATATAAGCTTATTTTCCAGTCGTCCCTGGATCGAAGGTGCAGAGATTCCTTTCTTTAAATAAAGAGTTGTGTTGGTGATGATCCTGGCTTCGTCCCATAATCCTTCTTCATAAAAAGATTTTATTGTTTTGGGACCTCCTTCCACCATGAGGATTCCAATGTTTCTACGATAGCTTTCGTCGATCAATTCTTTTAAAGTGATTGCTCTTTCATTTATCAATTCTGAAGAGGACCAGGTGACTGCTTTGTCATCAAATACATTGAAATTCAATTTATCCTGTTCCGTGAATTTACCCCATACAATCCGTACAGGATTTTTTCCCGGCCACAACCTCGAGGTGAGTTTAGGATTGTCAACCCGGACCGTTTGGGATCCTACAAGAATACCATCTATCTGAGTTCTCCATTTGTGAGTCAATACATCAGTATACGAATTGCTGATTTTAATTTTGCACTGTTCAATGCCCATCATGAAATCTGCAGACTGAGCAAATTTTAAAATGATGTAAGGTCTTTGTTTTGTGATGTTGATTGCAAATTCACGGATATTTTTTTTGCATTCTTGTTCCAGGATTGGTCCAATGGGTTCTACTCCATGGTACCTTAAAAAATCAATACTCGTTCCGGAGATTTTTGGATTTGGATCATAACTTCCAAAAATTATTTTTTTTATTTCATGTTTCAAAATGAGTTGTGTGCATGGAGGCGTTTTGCCATGATGATTGCAAGGTTCAAGACTTACGATGAGACAGGAATCTTTGATCAAATGTTTCTTTTCGTCCGGAACATTATCAATTGCGTTGACCTCCGCGTGGGCTCCCCCGAATTGTTTATGATAGCCTTCCCCAATGATGGTATCGCGATGAACTAAGATGGCACCTACCGGTGGATTGGGCGATACACTTCCCAATCCCTGTTTTGAAAGATGTAAGCAATATCGAATATAATTTTCTATTGTTTTTTGATCCATCGTTGTGAAACTTCCATCAAAAGAAGCTACTTTTATCATTATTATTTGAATAAAATTATTTGAAAATGAAAAAACTGATTACGGAATTCATTGGTACTTTTTTTCTGGTCCTTGCAGTAACTCTTTGTGTATTAGGTGGTGCTGGTAATTTAGCACCAATTGGAATCGGAGCGATGCTGATGGTAATGGTATTCGCAGGAGGACACATTTCCGGAGCACATTACAATCCTGCTGTAACGCTTGCGGTTTTTTTAAGAGGAAAATGTGCGGCCTCAGATGTTCCCGGATATATTTTCGCCCAATTGTTGGGTTCCAGTTTGGCTTCTCTGGTCGCCAGTGGATTTTTATTGAATAAAATGGGTTCCGGAATGGACCTGATCAATACTGCAACACAGGCGATAGTCGCCGAGATCCTTGGAACATTTGCATTATGTTGGGTGGTGCTGAATGTCGCCACTTCTAAGGACACTGAAGGCAATTCATTTTATGGATTATCTATCGGTCTGACCATTACTGCCTGCGCATTTTCACTTGGTGGAATATCGGGAGGAGCTTTCAATCCGGCTGTGGCCTTAGCCCTTGGAATAAGCAATATATCGAGCTTTCACAACCTATGGATCTATGGTGTTGGTGAAGTGATCGGTGCAGTACTTGCTGCTTATATCTTTTTATTCGTAAATGGAAACGATTGATTTAGATTTTCGACAGCTCATTAGAAGCTGTTATCTTCTTTCCAGCCATGCATTTATTTATAATGTCAATGGCGCGGTCGGTTTCTTCAATGGTATTGAAGTGAGAAAATGAAAACCGGATTGCTTTTCCTTTACTATTTGGTCTGATCTGGCTGATTACATGGGAAGCTTTTTCAGCACCCGATGTGCAGGCACTGCCGCCGGAAATGCTCATGCCTTCAATATCAAACATCAGGGGCAACAGCTCGCTTCCTTCAAAAGCTGGAAAATGCACATTCAATATTT
>JBGAWX010000047.1:11233-17156 GCA_044227375.1 Saprospiraceae bacterium | reverse complement strand
AGTTTGCTTAATTGTTAAATTGATGCATTGTTAAATGCTGAAACTATATTGAAAACAAGTAAATGAAGAGTTTCAATCCACTTAGATGAAGGGTGGATTAAGCCTAGGACTTTAATGAGGTGAGATGCTAACAGCGGATAACCAGAATCATCCGATAAATATCCTGTATGATATTTGGAGGGTGATACCCTTTGTAATAGTTATTAAAATGAGATAAAAAGGTATTTGAAAGGAGAGTATTTGTTAATGTGAATTCTGTTTTTACGAACTGGATGTGATACCAAAATGAATTTCCAATTTGTTTTACGCCCAATGTTGCTGCTTTAATGAAGTGGGTTAAATCCTTACAGCAAGGGTTTTTACTGAACTCAGCAGATGTGTTTTGGCTATTATAAAGTTTGCAGGAAATGCCTTTATTGCAATATGATTTCTTAGAACAACAGGTTTTGGCTTTTACATAGAAACTGGTAGTGGTCCCATTTTTCTTACATACATGCTCATATATAGGAACACCAACTGATGAAACCAGCAGGCTAGATGCAATTAATAAATGTAAAAGTCTGATAATCAAAGCTTAAAATTCTAATAGTTAAATTAGATTAACAAATTTACAAAATCTAACACGGATTTCGGCTGTAAATAATAATTCATTTTTTACATGCCTGACTTTAAAGGTGATCGATATTTGTGAATGTTTTTAACACATGTCTAATTGTGGTTTATCTATAACTTTTCAATAGTAATTGTTTTTATCGATGTCGATTGACCGATATCCAATTTAATAAAATAGTTACCGGTTTTAAGATCAAAACCATCTATTTGTTGTGTGTGCATTCCTGCGGATTCCCGGGCATGGATGATCTGACTTAATCTGTTGCCAAGCATATCATAAATTTCGATCCGTACATCTACATCATTCCGAAGTTCATATTGAATATTAGTTGATGTTGTAAATGGATTGGGAGATATGACGATGATATTATGATCATTAGATGAAAAATCAGAAATTTCAGAAGGTAAATGAATTGACGATTGTCCAACTAAACCATGATGGGTATGATATACAGTAACATGATGACAAAAATGACTAGTACAGCCACCATCATCATCCGTGATAATTAGACATACTGTATAAGTACCTGGATTGGCGTAGGTATGCGAAGGGTTTTGTTCCGAAGAAGTACTGCCATCTCCAAAATCCCAAAGCCATGTACCAATGCTTCCATCGCTGGTTGATTGATCAGTAAAATCAATAGTCGTTTGGTTTGGGTCCGGCTGATGAAAGATAAAAGTTGCATGACAAATTCCTGAAGGTGGATGATGTACAACGACTTGTTTGCAGATGTGGCTGGTGCAGCCACCATCATCATCTGTGATAGTTAGACAAACCGTATAAGTTCCCGCTTTCGTATATACGTGAATTGGGTTTTGTTCTGAAGAATTGGTACCGTCACCAAAATCCCAGTTCCAGGTACCTATAGTTCCATTGCTGGTGGATAAGTCTGTAAAATTTATAGTCTGCTGATGAGGGTCCGGCTGATTGGTGTTAAATGCCGCATGACAAAACCTGGCAGGAGGATGATTTATCACAATATGTTTGCAAACATGACCAGTACATCCATGATCATCTGTAATATTGAGGCATGCTGTGAAGGTGCCTGGATTGGCATAGGTATGTATAGGATGTTGTTCTATGGAAGTAGAACCATCACCGAAATTCCAGGACCATGAAGTAATTGTCCCATTGGTCGTGGATTGGTCAACAAAAGTTACCTTGTATCCATCCACAGTAAAATGATAGGCAGGGGTACAATGTTGAGCTTTGGCTTGTTGATAGGATAAAATAAAGCAAACTAAAATCGATAATGTGCCGAGCCAATTAAAGCCATGAAATTTTCTGAAGATATGATTCATACGTAAATATTGACGTAAAGGAATTCAATTCGTATCAAATGTAAGATATTATATGAGATTTTTTACAATGACAAGATGAATATTAATACAGTGAATTAAAACTCTAATGACGTTGAAACCCTGAGAATAGTTGCCTGGCTTTTTTAAAAACTCTATAATCGGTTTTGATCTGCATTAATCATGATGTTCTCCTTCTCCTTTTGTCAATTGACTCAATAAATAGTAAGCACCATTGGTAACAATCTTCGCAGTATCAGAGATCTTTTCCACAGGAGTGATCTCGGTAAAGCCCATATCAGTGGTACCTTTTTTGACTAGGATCTGGTGAAATGCATTTTTTTCGTGTTGAACATATATATAATGCTCTTCACCGTTGCTTACAATAGCAGCATCCGGTAGTGACATGGCTTTGTAATCATCAATTTGAATTCTCGCTTCGATAAACATACCGGGAAGAAGATTGTCCTCCACATTGTTGATTTTAGCATGTGCAATCACTGCCTGGGTATTGTCCTCAAATGCTTTGTTTACACTGAATATAGTTGCACTATGCGTCTTATGAGGATCATTGATGATGGAGAAAACAAGCTTTTGACCTTCGTGTACTTTGGCGACATCCTGCTCATAAATGGTTAAATCGATGTGAAGGAATCGATTGTCCACGATTTCAAACTGTGGCATGTTGGGTTCAGTAAACTTTCCAATGAAGAGATTGATGTGTTTGATGTATCCTGAAATCGGTGCCACGATATTGAAACTCGAACTTAAATTCTCAACAGCAAGTTTATCCGGATTTACATTAAAGAGTTTTAATTTTTCACGAAGAGAATTCAATGTTGCGATTTGAAGTTGATAATCTGCTTCTGCTTTCTGATAAGCTTTGGTGGCATTGATATTTTCTTTTTGCAATTCTTTTTGCCGTTCATATTCTGTTTTAGCAAAGTTTAAATTTGCCTTTGCAGAAAAATATTCTTGCTGAGTTTGCAGGAACTCGGTATTTTCCAAAGTTGCTAGTACTTGTCCTTTGTTTACAAATTGTCCTTCAGTTATGGGAATGCTTTTTACGATGCCTCCGATGAGAATGCTGACTTGTGCTTTATTTTGTGGAGGAAGCGCTAATTTACCGTTTACTTTGAGTGTTGTTTTGAGGTTGCGATAAGAAATGCTTCCAAGTTCCAGTCCGATGGCATTTATTTGTTCATCGGTCAAACTGATTTCATTCTTTTTTTCTTCGGTTGATTCGTTGTGATCTTCATGTTCATTTGTTTGTTTATTCCCACAAGAAAAAAACATGACGATTACAAGCTGGAATGTAAATATTCTAAAACAATTTGACTTGATATTGCAGATCATGACTTGGGTTTTATTTACTGATGAAATAATTGAGATTGATAATCGATTGATTATAATTGTTGAGAGATTGGATGTAGTTGTTTTGAATGTCATACACCTGGGTTATGCCCTGGATGAATTCCACATAACCAATATCCCCGTTTTTATAAGACTCATTTGATACTTTGAGTAGCATATTGGCAAGTTGATTTCCTTCATTATTATAGTATTCGAGTTGTTCGTAACATTGCTTGTATTGTTGTAATGCCTTTTGGTATGCAGTATTGAAATTCAACTTAAAATTATCGAATTCTGACTGTGAAATTTTCGTTTGCAAATTCGCCGCATTTACCCGGGCCGCATTTCCCGATTTGAACATCGGAATTGAAGTCCCAATAATCCAACCCCAAAAAGGACTTGTATTGTCAATGCTTTGGTTAAAAGCACCCAACTGGAAAGAAGGACCCCATTTTGATTTTTCAAGGTTTAATTCTGCAATGCTCAGCCTGACTTGCTGTTCTTCCAACAAATAAAGCGAATTCTGATTCAGGAAATTAGAATCCAGCTTTGAAATCAGAACAGGACTTTTAAATTCTTCTTCAGGAATTTCTATTGCAGAACCCAATCCGGTTAATTGTTGCAATTCGACTTGTAATGCGTTTAATTCACTTTCTGCCTGTTGCTTGTTTAAACGGATTTTTTTGAGTTGCGCTTCAGCCGAAATTTTTTCCAGGAGATTGGATTCACCCCATTGATATTTTTTATGTGCGTAAGTTGCAAAGTCAGTATAGATGCTGTCCAGCTTGATAAATAAATTCAAGCGTTGATAACCAAAAAGTAATTGGTAATAAGCGGCAGACACTTTCCGGATCAATTCATTTTTAGTAACATTTAATTGAGAATTAGCCAACTGAACTTTTGAGTTTTGCAATTTCATTTGTTTTGAAATTGAAAACGGATTCTGTATTCCGGTAATTAAACTGATGTTCTGGTATTGCAGGGTTATGGGATCTATTGTAAAGCTTGTACTCTTTAATGTTTCTTGCTTTAACACATTATAGTTTGCACTCTGAATTAACGGATGCTGATACAATGCCAATTTTATGCAACTGTCCAATCCTATTTTCAGTTTAGCATCACCTTCTACTTCAAAATGAATTGAAGTGGATTGTCCTGATGCCATATTCGATGATAGTGATGCAGAAATCAACAACAATATACTCAGAGCAGCTCCTTTCACAGCAAGCCTGGTGTTTTTGCTGAATATGGAGTAGAGCACAGGTAATATTATTAAAGTCAGAAGAGTGGATGAAATTAATCCACCGATTACAACGGTTGCCAATGGTTTTTGAACTTCGCTGCCCGCGGAGGTAGAAAGAGCCATTGGGAGAAAACCCAATGAAGCAACCGCAGCAGTTGCCAGTACAGGTCTCAGTCTTGCTGCAGTTCCTTTGAGTATTCTTTGAGTGATGTCAGGTTCACCTTCTTGTTCGAGTCGGTTGAAATAAGCGATCAGTACAATGCCATTGAGAACCGATACTCCGAACAATGCTATAAATCCAATGCCTGCGCTGATGCTGAAATTCATCCCGCTAATCCAAAGCGCCACAATACCACCAATCGCCGCAAGGGGAATTGCTGAAAAAATAATAAGCGATTCTTTTACGGAACGGAATGTCAGAAAAAGTAAAAAGAATATAAGGAACAAGGCAAGCGGAACGGCAATAGTCAATCTTCCTTTGGCTTCCTGTAAATTTTGAAATGTACCTCCGAATTCGATATAATACCCTGATGGAAGATTTAATTTTGTATTCAGGGTATTGCTGATTTCTTCAGCTACACTTTGGATGTCCCTGTTTCGTACATTGACTTCAATGACGATTCTTCGTTCTCCATTGTCGCGGCTTATTTGAGCTGGGGCAGATTTAAATGAAACATCTGCTAATTGAGAAATTGGAATTTGAGTACCATCCGAAAGTGGTACAAATATATTTTTAACTTTTGGAATGTCAGCATCATGGTAATCGGCGTAACGAACAACCAGGTCGAATTTTTTTTCTCCTTCATACACAACGCCGGCTTTTCCGCCCGCAAGAGCAGTATTGAGTACCTTGTTTACATCAGCGATGTTGAGTCCAAATTGCGCAATGCGATCCCGATTCCAATTTACAACGAGTTGGGGCATACCCACGATTTGTTCTACCTTGATATCGGTTGCCCCTTTAATATCACTAATTAATTTTGCGGTTTCGTTTCCTTTGGAAAATAGTACATCAAGGTTGTCGCCGTAAATTTTTATAGCGATATCAGATTTGACTCCGGCTATGAGTTCGTTAAATCGCATTTGAATGGGTTGTTCAAAAGACAAATTCACTCCGGGAATGACACTCATTTTTTCATTCATCTTCTCAGCCAATTCTTCCTTGTTATTTGCAGAAGTCCATTCTTTTTTATTTTTGAGGACAATGATCAGATCCGCACTTTCAATCGGCATTGGATCTGTGGGGATTTCTGAGGTTCCGATTTTCGAGACGACCTCCTTGACCTCTGGAAAATTGTTTATCAGGATTTTTTCTAATTGTGTGCCGACTTCTATGGTTTGTGATAAACTGCTGCCTTGCCGGATGGTGTAATTGGTTGCAAAATCACCTTCATCCAATTCTGGTATAAATTCACC
>JBGAWX010000047.1:286-11223 GCA_044227375.1 Saprospiraceae bacterium | reverse complement strand
GTGTTTCAAAAAATAAATCAACGACGGGGTGTAGAATTTTTGCAACCACCGTATAAATTGATCACTCCAATTGTCTTCCGCCTTTATTTTTTTGGAAAGGAAAAGCGAACTCATCAAAGGAATATAAGTAAGGGATAATAACAATGCGCCTATGATTGCAAAACTTACAGTCAGTGCCATGGGTTGAAACATTTTTCCTTCAATGCCAACAAGAGCAAAAATGGGGATGTATACAATAAGGATTATAAATTGTCCAAATACTGCACTATTCATTATTTTAGAAGAAGATGCAATGACTTCATTGTCCATTTGACTTTGATTTAATAGAACATTTTTGAATTTGTCATGCAACAGAAACATCATGCTTTCCACGATGATTACGGCTCCGTCGACGATCAATCCAAAATCCAGTGCACCCATGCTCATCAAATTCGCAGAAATGCCGAATGCGTTCATAAGTATTATGGCAAAAAGCATTGAAAGTGGAATTACAGATGCAACTATCAATCCGGCACGTAGATTACCGAGCATCAGGACCAGGATGAAGATCACAATCAGAGCTCCCAATTGCAGATTGTGCTCCACAGTGGAGATTGTATTAGAGATGAGCTTTGAACGGTCAACAAAAACATCAATGCTGACACCATCTGGAAGGGATCGCTCAATTTGAGAGATTCTTTCTTTTACATCTTTTATGACTTGCATTGAGTTTTCTCCTTTCATCATCAGCACAACACCGCCGACGGTTTCACCCTGACCATTTCGGGTCATGGCTCCATAGCGAGGCGCATATCCGAATTGTACATGAGCAAGGTCCTTGACAAACACAGGCATATTGTTTTGTTTTGTCACGATGATGTTTTCGATATCCTTTAGCGACCGGATCAGTCCTTCACCGCGAATAAAATAGATGTTGGGGCCTTTGTCGATATAACTTCCCCCTGTATTCTCATTGTTGGTACTTAATGCATCATATACCTGCAGAAGTGAGATATTCATGCTTACCAATTTTTTAGGATCAACTGCAATTTCATATTGCTTAAGTTTACCTCCGAAACTACTCACATCAACAATTCCTGAGACACCGAGCAATTGTCGTTTTACGATCCAGTCCTGAATCGTGCGCAAGTCCATTTCATTATATTGATCCTTATGCGCGCTGTCTACCGCCAGGGTATATTGAAATATCTCTCCAAGCCCTGTAGTCGGTGGTATCATTTCAGGAGTGCCATACGATTTAGGAATGTCTTCTATTACTGTTAGCAGTCTTTCGCTTACCAATTGACGGGAAATATTTACGGGCACATGATCCTTGAAGACTATTGTGATTACTGAAAGACCACTTCTTGAGGTGGATCGCAATTCGACCAAATCCGGAAGACTTTTGAATTTCAATTCCAAAGGATACGTTATGAATTGTTCCACTTCCTGAGTGGCAAGATTTGGGGAAACTGTGATTACCTGAACCTGGTTGTTGGTTACGTCAGGGAGTGCATCGATACTTAGGCGTGTAACAGAAAAGATTCCCCAGCCCACAAAGACAAGCAGGATAACGCCGGTTATTAATTTATTCTTTACAGAAAATGTGATAATGCGATGGATCATCTACAATAGTTTAGTTTACGAATGGAACGCAATATGAAAGCACCGGAATGTATTGCAGTACTCCGGCAATTAGCACAAATGATTAAGTGCAATTAATTCAAATGCTCCGGGGAGGTTGCCAGCAATCTTCAGCAAAAGTTGAAACAAAAGAAGTGTTTAATCTTGGAAATTCAACCATTCGGATTGCAGACAAATTAAAGAGTCTCGGGGAATGAACCATTAAAATTAGAATAGAACAACAAGCACAACTGCAAAACGGCGAACAAATATCCATTTCATGTTCATGATGAGCTTCATACAAAGAGTGAAATGAGGAATGAGCTTGACCAGCCGAAGAATCGCAAGAATCGTCGCATGGCAATAAGGCTAATGTCATCATATATACCGCCAGAATACCAGCTATTATTTTTCTTGTTTTGTTCACCGACCCAAAGATAAAAATAAACAGCCATACCCTTAAGGATTAAATTTATTTTAACCGTTCTTATTGAGGCATTCTTTTTTGATGTACATTAAAATACTACTTAGTTCAAAAACTTCCATTGTAAACCGAACTTAAAAAAGAAGTCATAGAAAGGATATGAATTTACTAAGGAAGGTCTTTTCTTTACCCAAAAGGAATCCAGGTTGTCCATGTCTATCAAGAATTGAAAATCAGAAACTTTAAAATGCATAAACATTCCAGCCGAGTAGATCAATTCATTTGGAATTTCTGAAGCATGAAACAATTGGACAATTGGATTAAAATTGAGTTTATGTTTATAATCATATAATTTTAATGTGGCTCCGATTTCCGCATCCACTACTTTTTTAAAAATAGAGAGTCTGACAGACAGTTGATGGTTTGAATTCCAACCCGTGAAATGCCCCGGATCCGGACTGAATACCTCATAGTTGAATTGAGAATTAAATTTTAATCGGCTAAAGGTGATTGGTAAATTGCAATGTATATTTATTTTGCTGATTTGGCTTGCCGTGACGGGATAGGAGAGCGTATCCAGGTAAATGAAGTTGGAATAGTTTGACCAACTTATACCAAGTTCGGCATTAGAAATTTTTGGAGCATTGATAGTTATTGCGAATCCAGTTTCCTTAATAAATTCTTGATCAAAAAGGTTCTGCCAATGATACGATTTGTTCAGGACTAAGTAGCGATAGACATATGGAATGGGTTCCGCATTGTGAAAGCCACTTAAATTCAGGTTTGCATATTTAGAGTTTAGTAACTGAAAATTAAATTTCAAATCCGGTGCATAGGTTGCTTTAAATTGAATCAGCCTGATTGAACCATCAAGTACCATGTTTTCATTAATTCGATAAATACCACTTGCTTCAAGTTGAAAGACATCGATTTTAGATTCCAACGTGTCATGTTCAAAAATAACATGTTCGTATCGTGCTCCTAAATTTGCATCGATGGTGTTCGTATTGATTAATTTAAATCCGATTGAATTGGTCCAAATTCTTTGATACAATTTGTGGTCTATTGCAAAGCTGTCGATCCAAAAGGTTTTATAAATGGCTTGGGACGCATTTACTTCGGGATCATTATAATAAAAAGAATAATCAGTAAAAAATGATTTTAAGAAAAGTATAGGTTTCAACTTTTCGGAGTGGCTAAGAATCGGAAAATCAATATTGAAACCAATGGACTTTTCATCAGTATTGGTAAATGCAGATTTGATGTTGACTGGTGCGGATTCACGCACGCTGTAATTTGGGTCCGTTAATATGGAATCTGAAGTAATGCCCCAGTTGTTCAGAATGCGGTGTCGTTGGTCAATAAATACAACATTGAGATGAAACTTGTCCTGTTTGCCAGTGTATTGGACTCCTGTTTTAAATAAAGTGTTTTTTTGTCGACCGTTTTCATAAATGCCTAAGTAACTTTCTTTATCATAAGAAAAATTCCAGAGCAATCG
The DNA here is from genome assembly GCA_044227375.1 of Saprospiraceae bacterium. GTDB lineage: Bacteria > Bacteroidota > Bacteroidia > Chitinophagales > Saprospiraceae > Vicinibacter. The sequence goes on along the minus strand of JBGAWX010000047.1, from coordinate 7,696 downwards.
ATTGCGAAAATTTTCTGCAAAGATCAGATGGAGGTCAAAATTATCGGAGAAACCTGCTTGTGAATTGGAAAAAGCACGGCCTCTGTGTAGAGAAATTTCCGCAAAAGGTTTGGTAGGCAACAGGAAGGTGTAATCGTCAAAACCTGAATTCATGAAGTCCAACGAATTGATTCCGTGATCATAAATTCGTTTATTGCTCTTATAATTGGAAACATGAAATTGAGGTGAAAAATAATTGTTCAGGTGAATCCCTTGTTCTACAATAGAAGGTAGCAAGGATTGTGCAGAGTCCACTTCAGTTTTAAGATGGACTTTATCGGCTCTGAATGACTTTATAATTAAGGGTATTCTGGAAAGGCTATCCAAACGGATTTGATTCAGCGAATCTGTTGCTGTTTGTGAGATTAGCGGACCGGCGTAACCATGGCATAAGAGTATGCAAATCGCAAACCAGAATTTATGGACGAAATGATAATTTATTTTGTTTACTTTAAAATGCAATGACATCTGGACTAAGGAACTTTTATCAATCTAAAGTTAGTCATGAGTTGTCCATTCGCAAATGTAGTAAGTATATATATACCTGGTTGCAGTCCTTCCAATGAAATTGAATTTTGATGATTATCTTTATTAAGAAGACCTTGCAAAATAATATTTCCGGATACGTCTGAAATTTTATAATGGAGAATGTCAGAATTGTTTTTAAAATGAATGTTGATATGTTGATTTACAGGGTTTGGATAAATGGTATAATCCGTATCGAAGGATTGGGTTCCTGTGGGTTGTGATTCACAAGAATAGACTACATTACAGGGCTTTTCAACCCCTTCAACGAGAAATAAACCATTTTGCATGTCAGCCACAACGATATTGCCGGAAGGCAGATAAGGATAATTTCCCCAAGATCCTTTATAGCTTCTCAAATTGGCCAGATTGGATGTGGGATAAAATGCTTCCAGAATTGGTTTAGATGGATTTTTTATATTGTATACCTGCAAACCATCATAATAATAGGATACATAAGCATAATCACAAGAAACTAATGGATTGTGCGGGATGCAATTCGCAGTATCCTTTTTTGCAAAAAGTGTGGAAACTACTTTTCCATTCGTAATGTCATGAAGATCAAAAACTTTTAGCGGAGCACCATGATTTTCATCTGCCATGACATAAGTTAATCCATCAGGAGTCAGCCAACCTGAATGATTGTATCCTGAAAAAGGATATTCATTGGGTTTGAGGGTAAGAATGGGTTTGGGATCAGAAGGATTTTTAAAATCCATTATTGCCAAACCATCAGGACCGCAGTTTAAGTATGCCGTGTCATTGCGAACGTATGCATCGTGCACGTGGGATGCCCTTATATCTCCGAATTGATTGTAGTGCCCGATAAATTTTGGTTGCACCGGATTGCTGATATCGTAAAGACCTAAAGCAAAAAAACCGTTTTGTGTACTTTCAGAACAAGTATACAATCTTGCTTTTGGTATGTCGATGAATATATTGTGCACGCGCACCATAAACTCTTTCGAATCATAAACTACGAAGGCGGTATCCGGCAATTGTGAAATGTCGATGATCTGTAAACTGCTTTGACCTTCATCACAAACAGCGTACAGGTAGCATTTGAAATCATCATAGTCCCGGTGAATCACATGAGCTCCGTTTGAGGCCCCCGGAATTAAAATTCTTTGAAAAATATTTGCAGGATCCGTTACATCAATAATGTGTGTGCCCGATGTAGAGCCTATCACACCATATTCTTTCCCGTTTACCCAGAAACCCCAGGCCTCATTGAAAGCATTATCATAGGCGGATGAGCCAACTACATTGGGATCTCTCCAATGACCAAGGAGTTTTAGTTGTTTGACTTGCGAATGTGTTTTATCGTTTAGAAAAAGTAAAGACAAAAGAATTAGAGGAAATATTTTCATTGTACGTTGGTATTAAGAAACTGATTTACTTGAATTAAGAATAATGATTAACGAATGTTGATATTTGAAGTACTCAAAATTCTTAAATCCTGATTCCTAAATTTGTGAAATGATACAATTTACATATTAAGTATAGCAGGATTCATTCCCATATTGGAAAAGCCGCCGTCGTGGAAAAGATTTTGCATGGTTACATAACGGGTGAGATCGGAAAACATGACTACGCAATAATCGCCACAAGCATCTGCGGATGCATTCCCCAGCGGGCTCATTTTGTTGGCATAATCATAAAATTCTTTAAACCCTTTAACCCCTGATCCTGCTGTCGTCCAGGTGGGAGATTGCGAAATGGTATTTACTCTAACTTTTTTTAAGGTCCCAAAATGATACCCAAAACTTCTTGCTATAGATTCAAGCAATGCTTTTGATTCTGCCATTTCACTGTAGTCTGGAAATACCCGTTGTGCAGCAATGTAAGTCAGTGCGAGAATTGAGCCTCCTTCATTCATTGCATCGAGTTTGTATGCAGACTGCATGAGTTTATGAAATGAGATCGATGAAATGTCAAAAGTCTTTTGCATAAAGTCATAATTCAGATCTGTATACGGTTTCCCCTTACGCACATTGATAGACATTCCGATAGAGTGCAATATAAAATCAATTTTACCACCCAGGATTTCCATGGATTTATTCAATAGATTTTCAAGATCTTCCACTATTGTGGCGTCTGCTCCGATCAATTCGGCATTCAGTTTTGCAGACAGTTCCTGAATCTTACCCATACGCAATGCAACAGGTGCATTGGTGAGTGTTATCCTGGCACCTTGTTCAACACATTTTTCTGCTACATGCCAGGCGATGGATTGTTCATCCAATGCGCCGAATATGATTCCTCTTTTGTTGTCTAACAGCTTATTTGACATAACAGTATATTTTTGCAAAATTAAAAGTATATTCCGGTTTGTAATCTATTTTTATAATTTGTCTGAAGACCTCCGCGATCGTCAACAAACCACTGTTTGTGTTCCACTTAATTTTTTAATTAGATTTTAATTTGAAAATATTCATTTTTTATCGTCAAATTGTTTTGATTTTAAATCTAAACAAATATTTTTTAGTTCACAGTTCACAGTTCACAGTTCACAGATCACAGATCACAGTTTTCCTACGTCATTTCAATCAATTCCATTGCATTCTTTAATGCAGCTTTAGTCGGTGGTTCGCCGCTCAGCATTTTAGCCAGTTCGTTTAATCGTTCCTGTTTATTAAGTGGTTTGATATTGGTATTTGTTTTTTTACCCTGGTGCTCTTTGTAAACATAGTAATGATGATTGGCTCTGGATGCTACCTGTGGAGAATGGGTTATGCAGATGACTTGTTGATGTGTGGCCATTTGTTTGAGAATGTTTCCCATTTGCAAAGCAATTTGTCCTGATACTCCGGTATCGATTTCATCAAAAATCAAACAACCTGCTTCAAGTTTTTTTGCTACCTGGGATTTGATGGCCAAATTAAATCGAGCCAGTTCACCACCTGATGCCTGATCTTTTATGGGACGAAGCGTACTGCCTTTATTTGCTGCAAATAAAAACTCAATCTGATCCATTCCGTATTCTTTGAGTTCTTCTATAGGAGTCAATTGAATGTTGAACTTTGCAAATTCCATTCCCAATTGAATGAGCAATTGATTGGTATGCTTGATCAATTCTGCAGATTTTGCGTTGCGCTGTTTTGACAAATAACCTGCATCGGAAATGAGTTGTTTCCTGGTTTGTTCAATTTTTTTGTTGAGTTGTTCCAGTGATTCGTCAGACGTACTGATTAAATCGAGTTTGACTTGCAATTCGTTTCGAATGTCGATCAATTCAAGATCCGTGTGCACCCTGTGTTTTTTCAACAATCGATTCAATAAATCCACACGTTGATTGATGTTTGTTATTTTTTCCGGGCTGAATTCTGTTTGATCAGCAAGATGTTCTATTTCATTACTTAAATCCTTGAGTTCAGTTTTTGATTGATCCAGGCGTTCGTAAATAGATTTTAATTTGTCATTGACTCGAATATTTTTTAACAAATTAAGACATTGCTGGATTTGATCCAGGATTCCGGATTCCCGTTGGATCAAATCATAACTGAGTAAAGCATTGGACTTTATTTCTTCCGATTTGGACAAAACTTTTAATTCATCTTCCAGATTGGTTAATTCATTTTCTTTGAGTTGCGCTGCTTCCAGTTCTGCGAACTGAAATTCAATAAATTCTTTTTCAATAAGACCATTGCGGATTTTTTCTTCAATTTCTTTTTTCTGCAACAATTGTTCCTGGTAATCTTTAAACACCTTTTTATAACTCAACACTTTATCCTGAATTCCGGAGAATGAATCTAAAACGGCTAATTGATAATTCCGGTCAAAGAAATCGAGATGATCAAATTGCTGATGAATGCTGAGCAGGAAAGGAGCAATTTGAAGAATGTCACTCAGGAGTGCCGGGCTGTCATTGACAAACGATCTTGATTTACCTGTAGGGAGAATTTCTCTGCGAATGATCAATTCATCTTGAGATTCAATATCAAATTTTTCATTTAATATTTTCTGTATTGAGGCCGTGCATTGAAAGACTACTTCTACCACACATTTTTCTTCAGGGTTCCTCAATGCTTTGACATCGGAACGACTTCCGAGGACCAGTTGCAAAGCTCCGATGATTATAGACTTACCTGCTCCTGTTTCTCCGGTAATTACAGTGAGTTCGTTTTGCCAGTCGATTTCGAGTTGATCTATAATTGCATAATTCCTGATCAATAAGGATTTCAACATAATGTGTTATTTTTTATTGAAATTTTTCTCCAAGTTTCGTTGCTTGCATCATGTCCTGACCTGCTGCTGATTTATTTCCAAGCAATTCATAAGTTTTACCTCGTTCCGAATAAAACAATCCTACATTCGGTTTTAATCGAATCGCAGTGGAATAGTATTCAATTGCTTTGTTCGGATTGTTGAGTGCTCTCAGACAACGCCCACCTTCATACCATAGGTCTGCGTTTTTCGGATCGAGTTTAAGATAGCTGTCTATGTCTGCAAGTGCGAGGTCAAACCGCCCGGCCTGGTTGTAAATTATGGAACGGTTGAGGTATCCTACCTTCCAGGATTTATCCAATTCTAAACCTTTATTAAAATCTGAAAGCGCTTCATCCATTCTTCCGAGCTTGGCTTTAGCGGCACCGCGATTCACATAGTATTCGGCTCTTGGAAATAAACTGATGGCTTTGTCATAGTCAAGTATGGCCTTAGCATCTTCATTCTTGTTGAAAAATAATTTTGCTCTGCTGTTGTATGTACTGTGACCAGCTTTTAATTCAATAGCTCTGTTGTAATCTGCAAGAGCCAGGTCAAATTGTTTTTTATCTCTGTAATAATTAGCCCGGTTGTTGTATGGCAATGAGGTGTTTTTGTAATATTTCAAAACATGGGACCATAGTGTTTCCGAGTTTTTCCAAACCTTGTTTTGATTGTAAGAAATAAAAGATAAAATGACAAGATAAAGTCCGCAAAAGGACACTACGGTGGTAGATTGCTTTTCGAATTTTTTAATATATTCCTGCACATAATAAATAAAAATAAAAAACAAACCAATATATGCAATGTAAGTAAATCGATCTGCGAGATAACCCTGACCTGCTCCCAGAATTTGTAAAAGAAAAACGATGTTGACAAAGAAAAACATAAATCCGAATATGAGCGGTTTCATATTTTTCCGGAAAGCCCAGTATACGCTGCCCAGCAAAAGCAATACAGCCGGTAATGATAAATAATGCCAGATCGTCAATTTGTCCGGATATGGATAGAGCGGAGACATCCGGTATGGAATCAACCACTTGATGCAATAAGTGATTAAACTGTAGGTGCCTATAAAAATTCGGTCAATGCCGGTTTGAGCACCTTCGTTGGTTTCGAGTGATCCTTGTTCATGCAGAAAATAAATTCCAAGACAACCGTAGATGAATGCAGCAATGAAAAAATGCCATTTCTCCCAAATCAATTTTAAGTTTAATGTTCTCCCTTTAAAATAATCCACGGCCAGCATGGACAAAGGAAGAGCAACCATTTGAATTTTAGCAAACAAACCAATGAGGAACAAAATAAAAATCCACAACGATCTCCATTTTTTAGGTTCGTCGAGATTAACGATGTAGAGATAAAGTGCCCAACAAAAAAAAGCACCATACAACACATCCTTTCGTTCAGTAATCCATGCAACGGACTCAACTCGAAGAGGATGTATTGCAAAAAGAGCAGCACCGATGAGTGCAAATATTAAATCGATACCCAACAACCGGAAAATTTTAAAAACAAAAAAAATACAAACCAGGTGCAAGAGTATGTTGGTCAAATGCATCATGTTCGGATCCATTCCGAATAATTTATGTTCTATTGCAAAACTCAAAATACTCAATGGGTTATAATTGCCAATAACCACTTGTGAAAAAATGGCTTTGAAATTGAGATCCGTAACTGTTGGATTTTCATAAACATTGCGGTCATCATCCCAATTGACGAATTCATTTTTAAGTGAAGGACTGAAAATTAAAAAAGTGAATCCCAACAACAGGGCGATATAGATTAATTCACTTTTGGATTTTTGAACCGGGGTTTGTTTTTGAGCTACCGGATTTGTCGTTTTGATTTTGGATTTCTTTTGGCCCATGGCGCAGATGTGTCTGTTAACAAAGGTACAAAAGATTGCCCATGCCCTAAGCGTCTTATAAATCTTTGCCATTGTATTCAAATTCGTAGTTTTGTGTCGTGAAAATCACAGCAGGTGAATTAGCTAAGTTGGTGAATGGTACTCTGGAAGGCAATCCGGATATTCTCATTACCCGTCCCAGTAAAATAGAGGAGGGTGGTGACGGAAGTATCTGTTTTTTAGCCAACTCTAAATACGAAACCTATCTATACAGCAGTAATGCTGCAGCCATTCTGGTGGAAAAGGATTTCATACCAAAGGAACAAGTCAGACCGGCACTCATCCGGGTCGATAACGTGAGACTGACAGTCAGTCAGTTACTCAGCGTTTTTGATGAAAAGGAAAAAGGCAATGGACTGAATAACAAAGCAGACATCCATCCCTCAGCAGTATTGGGGCAGGATTGCAGTATAGGGCCGTTTAGTGTGATTGCCCAGGGGGTAAAAATCGGGAAGGGAAGCATTGTCCATGCCCAGGTATTCATTGACAAAAATGTACAAATCGGAGAAGAAGTAATACTTTATCCTGGAGTCAGAATCTATAAAGATTGCATAATCGGCAACCGCTGCATTTTACATTCAAATACCGTAATAGGTTCAGATGGATTTGGGTTTTCGCCAGATAGCGAAGGCAACTATAAAAAAGTAGCTCAATTGGGAAATGTGGAAATCGGAGATGATGTCGAGATTGGTTCCAATACCACTATAGACAGAGGAACCCTGGGTTCTACC
>JBGAWX010000047.1:0-276 GCA_044227375.1 Saprospiraceae bacterium | reverse complement strand
GTAAATTGGATAATTTGATTCAAATTGCACACAATGTGCAGATCGGGAATAATACCGTTATCGCAGCCCAGGCAGGTATTGCGGGCAGCACCAAAATTGGAAACCACTGCATGATTGGTGGCCAGGTAGGCATAGTCGGACATTTGAGCATTGCTGATGGTACCATGATCCAGGCACAGAGTGGTGTAGCCACTTCTCTGGAAAAGCCCAATGGTAAGTGGTATGGTTCCCCTGCAATAGAGTACTTTTCTTATCTGAGATCTTATGCGGAATTCA
>JBGAWX010000046.1:9578-17156 GCA_044227375.1 Saprospiraceae bacterium | reverse complement strand
ATCTGAAGGATAAAATAAGACAGGAAAAAAATAAACAACAAGACGCTGGCATATTTCGCAAACCAGACTACACCCAGATTGCTGATGCTTGGGCTGATGTCCGTCTGGTATCCATTTTTTGGTTCGAAGATCCTCAAGACCAATGGCCGGAAAACAACCATCCACAAGCAGGCGCCGGCATGTACGCCGGGAGAGACATAAAAAAGATCGACAATAAATCCGATGGTAAATGCAATGAGGATGATGAAGAATTGAGGGATTTTCATCGGCAATGTCAGAATCGCTACAGGATAAATGATTATGAAAATATAATTTTGACTGGAACCGACAAGATTAATTTCTTTGAGTACCAACACCTGAATGATGATGTATAAAATGAACCGGATGATATGATTGAACCAGATGTTATTCATAGCGTAGCATTCTTTTTTCCAGTTCTTCTTTTTCTCCAGTATTGTTATTGCTGATCACGTAAACTTGCTCAAGATTGGTTAATGATTGACTTAACTTGACATTGATTTTATACGTAAACGATCCTTCTTCCACTTTATAAAAATCTACAATTCCGATCATTATGTTTTTAGGAAAGACAATGGAATATCCACTGGTCACCACAGTATCTCCCAGATACACTGCTGCATATTTCTGAATGGCCTGTAAATTCATTATTGACGGATCTTTTCCATTCCATACCAAAGATCCGATAAATCCGGAGCGCTTCAATCGGGCACTGATATTGGTATTGCTGTGCAACAAGGACATGACCAGTGAATAATGTGCACTGGTATCGGTGACAATACCGACAATACCTCTTGATGTGATCACTCCCATCCCGGGTGCAATATGTTGTTTGCCGCCTTTATCCAGGGTAATCATGTTGTTGATTTTGTCCAGAGAGTTGTTGATGACATTTGCCGGAATCAACTGATACGTTTTTTGAATCACAGAATCCAGCAAGCTGTCCTGCCGGGCATGTAAATTTTGTGACGAATTTAGCATCTGGCTCATGATGCGGGAATTCTCCATTGCTATACTGTCGTATTTCTGTCGGAGATTGAAATAAGATACCATGTTGTGGTAGCGCGATTGAATGCCGCCAACCATCAACTGATAAGAATGCAAATAAATTTTTTGCTGATTTTGATTGTACTTAACGACCCAGAATAAAGAAACTGATTGAAGGATGATGAACAAAACCAATGAACCATTTTGGATGATGATTTTGGCTAATTTCCACATAAGTGAGGCTGTAGGTGCAGAAAGAATTAAAAATTAAAAATTAAAAATTTATTGATTATTTCCACACACTTATGTTTATTACAGGCGGCATATTTTCAATACTCAATTAAAAGTCAAATTTCTTTAGCTATGACTCAATGTCTAAAACTTTCTTAAATGCTTTTCCTGTCGATCAAAAATGAAAAACGATCTGTATTTTTTAAGGCCAGACCGGTCCCGCGTACTACAGCACGTAAAGGATCCGGAGCCACAACTACAGGCAATTTGGTTTTTAATGAAATTCTTTTGTCCAATCCCCGAAGTAAAGCCCCACCTCCTGTCAGATACAATCCTGTCCTGTAGATATCAGAAGAGAGCTCCGGAGGAGTGAGTTCCAGTGCTTTTAATATGGCTTCTTCTATTTTCATGATGGACTTGTCCAGTGCTTCTGCAGTTTCCTCATACCGGATAAAAATTTGTCTTGGAATGCCGGTCATCAAATCACGACCATTGATGGGATAAGCGTCCGGTGGATTTTCAAGCACCTTTAAGGCAGATCCGATGTTGATTTTCATCTGCTCGGCAGTGCGCTCGCCAATCAGCATGTTGTGCTCCCTTCTCATGTAATCGATGATGTCCCCGGTAAACTCATCTCCTGCAACGCGGATGGATTGATCGCAAACGATACCCGACAATGCAATCACCGCGATTTCGGTAGTTCCTCCACCAATATCAATGACCATATTGCCAACGGGCTCTTCTACATCCAAGCCGATTCCTAATGCAGCAGCCATCGGCTCATGGATCAGGTAGGTTTCTTTAGAGTCGACATGATCGGCGGAATCAAAGACCGCACGTTTCTCAACTTCTGTGATCCCGGATGGAATGCAAATCACCATTCGCAAATGAGTAAAGAACCTGCGCTTGGTTCCGATCATGTTGATCATCCCCTGGATCATGGATTCTGCAGCCTGAAAGTCGGCAATTACGCCATCTTTCAAGGGTCTTATCGTTTCAATGTTCTTGTGGGTTTTTTCATGCATTTGCATGGCTTTGTTCCCCACTGCAATGACTTCACCTGTCTTTTTATCAACAGCAACAATGGAGGGTTCATCCACGACAACCTTGTCATCCTGTATGATCAATGTATTGGCTGTACCTAAATCTACAGCCAGTTCCTGAACAAATAAATTAAATACTTTCATTCCGTCGGTCTGGTCTAGTCAAATTAGCAAAAATCAATCCAATAAAGAAGAAATTCAAATCGGATAGTCGTTCAAGGAAAAGTTTGCAAAAGTAAGAAAAGTGCAGCCAATTCTCAAAGAATCCTCAAGTCGTGAATATTCATCTGAAGTTGCTTTTTTAAAAGCGGACAGAGCTGCAGGATTTCATATCTAAATACAAGTGAAGATCCGTACTCACATCAAGTTTACCCACCGGCTCCTGCGGTGACCAGGATCATTTTTTCTGGATCGAAATATTTATTGGCAAGACCCCGGAGTGTCGTTGGTTCGATCTTCAAAATGGCTTCCAGCAATTGTGGAAAGACGTCTGTGCTGCCGTATTCCGTAACAAGGATTTTCAAAAATGCCATGGTTTGGAAGGGCCCGTCCATATGCCGCATGATGTTGCCGCAGATATAATTTTTAACCAATTCCAACTCCTCCTTGGGGATCAGTTCAGTGCGTAATTTATTCAGCTCTTCCTTAATGTGAAAAATTGCATTGTCGATCTGGTCCGGATTTAATTCAGCACTTATATAAAAACAACCATCATGGACCTGGGCATCCAATGTGGAATGAATATCATAAGTGTAGCCTTTGTCCTCTCTAAGATTCTTCATCAATCTAGAGCCAAAATAGTCTCCCAGAATGGTATTGAGCACATACAATCCATAGAAGTCCGGATGTCTTTTTGGAATGCAACGCATCCCCAGTTTCAGACTGATCTGGGCACAATGTTCTATGGGAAAATGTTTAACGGCAGCTGAACCCGGATTCGCCGAATAGGCCTGTACATGAGGACTTACGGACTTTCCAAACGGGTCAATCAATCCCTCCAGATGTTGCCCGATGTCATGATTCAGGTCCCCGCAATAAAACACTTCCATAAGCCCAGCAATGTAATTTTCGCTTTGATATTTAAATAAGTCCTGGGTATTCAAAGCTTCAATGATCTCCGGTGTGGTATTGTAGCCATAGGATGAATCCCGGCCATAAACAATAGCAGTGAACTCACGATAGGATACGTAATCTGGCTCAACCAATTGGTGCTGAAGCTGGGAGTTGAAAAACCGCTTTGCTTTTTGCAAATCCTCATCCCGGTAAGCCGGATTTAATATCAATCCGTTGAGGAAGGTCGTCAAATAATCAAAATGTTTTTGAAGACAACTCATGGAAATGACCGTAAAATCAAGATCGGCATGAATGGATAAATTGGCCCCATAAAAATCAATGATATCGGCAACTTGGGCTGAGTTTAAATCCGGGCTACCCTCCTGGATTTGATTGGCCGACATCCGGGAAACCAGCTTTTTGTGCTCGCTGATCCTGCCGTTTTTAAAGACGATTTCAAATGAGCAAAGTCCGGGTTTGGTGGTTTGGATTTGATATAACCGCGCTCCATTAGAAAAGCGCTTTATTTCAAATGAATCCAGTTTCAACTGACTCCAATCCACCTGAATTTCAGGAATTTTCAATTCGGTTATTCCCATCTTGTGAGGAAGCTTTTAATGCAAGCTAAAATAAATGTATTTTTGTCCACCATATCCGGTGTAAACTTATGAAATGGTTGATAATCCCTTACTTTTCATTTGAAAGTAGGACTTTAAACTCGCAAGCAAAATTGATCTGATTCATGAAATTCAGCGTATCCTCCGGCAGCTTTTTAGAAAAGCTTAGTAAAGTATCCTCCGCTTTAGCCTCCAATCCGGTCATTCCCGTTTTGGAAGACTTTCTGATTTCTTCTAAAGGAAATTCATTAAGCATTTCGGCCTCCAATCTGGAATTAACCATTACCACTCACATGGAAGCCGAAGTGAGTAAACCCGGCAAAATTGCGATACCCGGAAAAACTCTATTGGAAACATTGAAATCCCTGGCAGAACAACCTATTGTGATTGAAGTCAATGAAGATACCAACGGCATCAGCATTACTTCACAATCCGGTAAATACAAGTTGGTTGGTGAAAAAGCAGAAGACTTTCCTGAAATCAGCCTTCCGACCAATGAAGATAAAATTGCAATTTCAGCAGAACGATTGATGAGTGCAATTGATAAAACCTCTTTTGCGACCAGTAATGACGAAATGCGACAGGCTATGAAAGGTATTTGCATGAACATCGACTTTAAGATGCTCACCTTCGCCGCCACCGATGCTCATAAATTGGTTAAATATTCTTTCCTCGATTTGAAAAGCGAGGCATCTTCAACAATAATCCTAACTAAAAAATCTTTGCTCGCCCTGAAATCCATATTACCCAGAGATGGTGAAGTCATGTTGCATTTCGGAAGGACCAAAGCATTTTTCAGTTTTGGTGAAACCATTTTATCCACGCGTTTAATCGAAGCGAAATACCCGGATTATAACGCCGTGATTCCTACAAACAACCCCTATCAGTTGCAGGTAAGTCGTCAGGAGTTGCTTTCTGCACTGCGACGGCTCATTGTATATGCCAACAAATCGACCAATCAGGTAGTCTTCAACATTCAGGATAAGAGCCTTACCATTTCTTCCCAGGATCCTGACATGTCCAATGAAGCAACCGAGCAGCTCAGCTGCACATTTCAGGGCGAACCGATGACTATAGGTTTTAATGGAAAGTTTTTAGTTGACATGCTTTCTGCAATGAACAGCGAAAACATCACCATTGAATTATCTCAACCCAACAAACCCGGAATATTGCTGCCTTCAGAACAACCTTCAGGTGAACAACTCTTGATGTTGATCATGCCGATCATGACGAATTATTGATTGATATGAACATCGGATTGTTCTTTGGTTCCTTCAATCCAGTTCATACGGGTCATATGATCATCGCGCAACACCTGGCCAATCAACCTGAAATCGACCAGGTCTGGCTGGTGGTCAGTCCACACAATCCTTTAAAATCCAAATCGAGTCTTGCAAATGATTATGACCGGCTGCATCTGGTGAATCTCGCAATTGAAGACAATCCTAAAATAAGAAGTTGCAAAGTAGAATTTGATTTGCCACAACCTTCTTACACCATTGATACGCTGGCCTACTTAAAAGAAAAACATCCTCAACACACATTTGCGTTGATCATGGGCAGTGACAATTTGTTGAGTCTGCCGAAATGGAAACACTACGAACTCATTCTTCAGAATCACCTCATTTATATTTACAACCGTCCTAATGCTGATGAAGAAAATCCATTGACTACACATCCCAATGTGAGAATTTGCAAAGCACCTTTAATTGAAATTTCATCCACTGAGATTCGCAATGCCATTGCAGAAGGACGTTCTATACGCTATCTCGTTCCGGATAAAGTGTTTGAATATCTGGAAGGAAGCAGGATGTATAAGAAGATGAGTGATGAGTGATGAGTGATGAGTGATGAGTGATGAATGCTAAAGATTATTTTAATAAATCACGCATTTTTTGCCTGGATGATTTGTAATTATTCAGATTTCCATGAATTGGAAAAGTCAATCTCAGTTCCCTATGTGTTTTATTGTATTCGGTATTTCCAATTTTAAATCCGATACCACCACAAACCGCTCCAAATACTAAGGAAGTAAATACAGGACCAGGATCTATAATTGAGCTGCTTTCTTGGCTTCCTCCAACATAACCGACAAGGCCTCCAAAAATGAAACCTACCAATCCATAAACATATGCAGGCGGATTGCCATGTTTTACAAAATTGATTTGTTCAATTGAGTTGACAGGAACCGTAAGCGTCAGAATTTCCTTCGGTTTGGATTTTTCCTCAAATGTTACTGTGGTGTCATTGAGTTCCAGAATGCATCCATGCTTAAGGGAGTTATTCATAATAACTAATGATGCCGAATACTTCGGAACTTTTGTTTTATTTGAAGAATGAGATTGACAAATCAAGTCCGGTAAGAATCCAATAAGAACTGCAAGGATTAAAAGTTTAGATTTCATCTTCAGGAAATTTATTATGATTACTAAATTAATTCAAGAAAATGAACTGTGCAAACTTAAATCCTGAAAATTTCTTAAAAATGGAAACGATGTTTCAGAATATAGCCCTTCTCAAATGAGCAGAATTGGCTTTAGCATCTTTTTAATTGAATTGGAAAATCCAACTAATCCTTCTGAATGATAATTCGTTTTGACAGGTTCAAGTTGAGTTTTTTTGAGTATCCTTTAACAATATAGATCCCATTGATCAGATCCTGCACGGGAACTAAATTTTTTAATTTATTAATGGTATATTCCTTACACAGCTTTCCCATCATGTTATAGATACGGATTGAATCGGGTTGTTTTCCTTCAGGAAATATCACTTGCAGTATTTCGCTGACCGGATTGGGTACTACATTGAATTCATTTTCATCAAAGTCTTCTACCTGAAGTGCGGATTCTAATTTCATTTCATATAAATTACCACCCAAACCCAGTGTTGGAAAATATTCATCGGTGAGATACCAGGTATTTTCTTTGGCATAACAAATGCCTTCTTTCTGTGAATAACTTGGCAACGTGATCATGCGGGACTTTCCCTGGAAAAAACGGCTTGATTCAAAATCTGAAAACATCCAGGTTCTATCATGTGATAATAAGATCAACTGTTTATCTTTTTGATTTATGGCTGCTCCTGTTATCCAAAAAAACACCATAGGGCCATCACCTGTTTTAAAGCTGTCTACAGGCCACAATTCGTATTCACCGGGCATTGCAGGCATTGCATATTGATAGGTATATCCTGTAAACGGGTTGGTTCTGTTTTTGGAGAACAAATGCAAACTGTCATGATACCATACCATTGCTTCCATATCAAAATTTTGTTCGCTCGCCAATGGAGGATACGCATTTTGATTGGCGTATTTAAATTTTATGACTTCTGCTGCTATGGTATCTGAAATATTTTGACTCGCATTCTTCAAAATATAAATTTTAAGATTGGTCCGGTTGTTATTGTTATTTCCAAAATCTCCAATGTAAATGGTTCCCTGATCATCATGAGTAATGTCTTCCCAATCCGTTTTTGAAACATTTGTTACTTTAAGGGTCCGTAAAACCTGACAATCCTTACTTATTTCATAAAGCTCTTCCGGGCTGCTGTTGTCAACTTGTGTCCAGAATGTTTCCCCATCATTCAGCGTAAGTATTCCCGAACTGTGAATCATTTTTTGATCCAGCTTG
>JBGAWX010000046.1:0-9568 GCA_044227375.1 Saprospiraceae bacterium | reverse complement strand
TAAAAAAGATATTTTTAATAATGTAATGGATGTACAAGAAAAATTGTTATTAGAAAATAAAATCTCAAATGATTCAGTTCAATATACAAAAACAATTTCTACAATTCAACAACTTGTATTTAAAAATAAAATTAAACTAAAGATGTTTTTCATAAACAATTCTAAAAACTAAGAATACAAATTTTCCAATAACTCCAAAATACCTTAAAACTCAAATACAACCTACCCTGAATGTAAAACTGAACACTTACCCCTAATGCAATTGAAGATATACCAACTGTTTTTCCATAAAATAGTCTTCCGGAAATTTGTCATAAATATTCCAGATTTCATAGTAAGCCTTTGATTTGATTTCTTTGATCTCCTCATTGATGTTGCCACCTTTATACGCAATAATCCCATTGGGTAATGCCGTTACAGAATCCTTTTTGATCAAGGGCTTCCCTAAAATGCACAATTGATTTAAAGTGGTCACTGCCCTGCTTACTACAAAATGAAATTGTTCTTTGCAGTCTTCTGCTCTCAGATGTTTGGCCTCGATGTTTTTTAATTGTAATGCTTCAGCAATTTCCTGAACTACTTTAATTTTTTTTCCTGTTCCATCAATTGCCGTAAAAAACACATTGGGATAATAAATAGCAAGTGGAATGGCAGGAAAACCACCTCCTGTCCCCAGGTCAAGTATCCGGCATTTATCGTTCCAGTTGATAAATTTTGTAATTGTAAGCGAATGCAAAATGTGATGCAGGTACAGATGCTGAATATCTTTTCTTGAAATCAAATTGACCTTTTCATTATGCGATTCATAAAGTGCTCCCAATTGATGAAAGGCATGCAATTGATTTTTATCGAGTTCAGGAAAATAGTTCAGTAATAAATCCATAATATAATTAAAAATGACTGATCAGTTTTTGATTCCTTGCAGTAATGTTTAATTTCAACGTCCTCTCATTATTCACTTTTCACTTTTCATTTCTATCTACCAAGCTTTCTTTTTTATCCATAAAAATGGGATTTGGAGAATCAAATGAAATGCATAACTGCATTCAAGTAATGGACCTACCATAATTAAATCCTTTTCGTCAAAATGTTTGCAATATTTACTAAAGACCGGCCAGGTACAAATTAATTTGATCATGAGGATTGTGAATGCAATTGCATAGTATTTGTAAACCAGCATCACAACGAAACTACAATAAATACCAATAAGGCTCATGAAATACATAAAAAGATAAATTTTAGTACCCCAACTGTATTCATGAGACGCAGCATAATGTCTCCATTTCTGTTTAAAAAAATCATGGTAAGTCGATGCAGGAATGGAATATACAAAGGAATCCTGATGAATGCTGAAAGCGGTATTGTCTTTTGTTGCTTTTGCATGAATCAATAAATCATCATCACCATAAGGAAGATCCGTGCGCAGTGATTGGGTGTCGAAAATGGATTTATGATACACCAAATTACGGCCGCAACCCATGTATGGAAATCCCAGGTTCGCTGCAGATAAATACTGTATTGCATTTAACATGGTTTCCAGACGGATCAACTTGTTGAGCAAGCCCGAAGTCTTTAAGTAGGGTGCATATGCTAAAACAATTTTAGTGGATTCAGAGACGTTTGACATCATTGTTTTTAACCAGAAGGCTGAACCTGGTCTGCAATCGGCATCCGTCAATGCAATCCAAGAGTACGAGGCCTTCGATATTCCTAAAATCAAAGCTTCTTTTTTGCCCGGAAGGGTTTTCTGATTGTGATGGTATTTTAAAATGGGATACCGACTTTGCAATTCAAGAATCCAGGGTTTAGTGCCATCTTCTGAGCTGTCATCGACAAGGATGATTTCGTATTCAGGATAGTCCTGGGATAACCATCCGGCTAGATTCAGCTCGAGATATTTCTTTGCATTCCGGGCGCAAATAATCAGGGAAACCGGTGGGAGTTCAGTGCTTTGAAATCTTGCCTTTTTGAAGGATAACTTGTTGAAAATGAGCAGCCAAATTGAAATGTGGATGCTTAAAAAAAACAAGGAGAACAGGATTAAACTCAAGCCAATCACGGATAAAGATAAAAATAAGGGGAATTTGATTAATATTAAATAAATTTTTAATATGTTTGTGATTGATAATCTCTCAATAATCAATTAAATACGAATTATGTTGCACCGGATTACCATAGGTTTACTGCTTCTTCTGACCATCCGTCTTCAAGCTCAGATGAATTTTAATTCCCAATCGCTTTTTGGCAATGAATGGATCAAAACCGGCCGCGATTATTTTAAATTGAAAATTGCAGAGGACGGCATGTATAAGATTACTTATCAACAGTTGCAACAAGCGGGCATTCCTTTGGCTTCCATTACGGCTGATCAATTTCAATTGATCCATTTGGGTACAGACGTTCCACTCATTCGGTCCACCGTTGGACACATGAGCACTTCAGACTACCTGATGTTTTATGGCCGGAAAAATAGAGCCGAATTGGATGCACCATTATTTGATGATCCAAAAGAGATGATGAACAGAGAGTATAGCATGTTTAGTGATACTGCCGCATATTTTCTCAGTTGGGAAAGCAATCCGAATGCATCGTTGGTCCAACGAATTCAAAATGAACTTAGCGCACCACAGCCCAAAGAAGAATACTACATCAATTTGAAAAAAATGGTATTCAATGAATCTCATTTCAAGCGCAGCAATGGCGAACAACATGAACAAAAGTTTCCATTGTTTGATGTTTGTCAGGGTTATGCTACTTCCACTTTTCAATCCCAAACTTTTCCAATTCAAATGGAACATGCTTATTTAACCGGCCCCGATGCAAAAATTAATGTTAGTTATGCAGGATACGGTGGCGATGGTACCGCGCATAAGGCAAGTTTTTTATGGAATGGAACTCAGAAAGATGAAGATAGTTTTTCGGGATACCAAATGCGGTACAAGGATTTGCCTGTACCTGCTGCAGAGGTGAAAGACAACATGGAATTAAAAATAAATGCACTAGCCAGTCCCGAAGATTATCTGGCGGTATCTGTGATTGAGTATTCCTATGCAAGTACTTTTGATTTTGACCAGAAACGATTTGCCAAAATCATTATTGAACCTGGTGTTGACAGAAAGTATTTTCAGATTGAAAATTTTGATGGTGGTGAAGAACTCGTTGTGTATGACCTTACCAATAATTTTTATTTATACAGCACAAAGGAAAGTAATAACTCCTACAGGGTCAGCATTCCGGCCTCTGCACAAAAAAGAGAGCTCCTGATTTTCAACAAACTTGAAATAAGATCGACCACGGCACTTCAAAAAATTAATTTTTCCAATCTCAACACCGGGGACTATAATTATCTGATTTTATATCATCCTAAACTGACCGACGATGGGAATGGAAATAATTACATCCAACAATACATCGATTACCGGTCGTCCCAGGAAGGCGGCTCGTATCAGGTAGCTGCCATCAATGTGGAAAATCTTTATGATATGTTCGCTTATGGAATTCATACCCATCCATTAGCTATTAAGAATTTCGCGCAATACATAAGCACCATATGGCCCAAGCTAAAATATTTCCTGATCATTGGTAAAGGATTGGATTATTACAGTTACAGGCAAACCGGACTTGATCCAACGTACTTTTTTGTTCCAACCTATTCATATCCCGCTGCGGATATCATGTTGGTCACCGACAAGGATAAACAACCACTTTATTCCTTTGGAAGATTGCCCGTCATAAATGGAAATGAAATCAAAATTTATCTCGACAAAGTTAAATCGCATGAAAATTATCTGCGGACATCACAATACTCTATTGATTCACGGGAATGGCAAAAGCGAATCATTCATTTGTCAGGAGGTGATCCTTTGATTTATCAATGGATCAGCAATGAACTCCACACCATGGAGGATACTATTGAAAATAATTTGTTCGGTGCCCATGTCGAAACCTTCTACAAACAAAGCAGCAGTTCGATTGAAATTTCTAATAGTGAAAAATTAAAATCCGCAATAAATGACGGAAGTTCTATTATAGCATTTATGGGACATTCCGCCTCCGTCCGTTTAGATTTTAATCTTGAGAATGTAGATTCTTATAAGAACAAAGATAAATACCACCTTTTCATGGCAATGGGTTGCTATGCTGGATCTATGTTTTCTCCCAACAGGTCAATTAGTGAAGATCACAATCTTGCACAGGACAAAGGATCAATTATCTATCTTGCAAATACCACAGCAGGATTTGCAAACATTCTTGGCATCTATGGCAGAGAATTTTATCATCAACTCGGAACTGCATATTACGGCAAACCCATAGGAGATGCTTTGAAAGCAACATTTTCGGTATTGCAAAAATTAGGTGGCGAAACCTTGTTGACGCAAACGTATTCCACGAGTTTCAACGGAGATCCTGCGATAAAACTCAATGTAAATACATATGCTGATTATACGATTGATCCACAAACAGTAACTACCAATCCATCATTGATTTTTACTTCACAAAAAGAATTTCAGTTAAAATTTGATGTCGTGAGTTTGGGTGCTTATCAGAAAGACAGCATTCTGCTTACCATAGATAAAAAATTACCATCGGGTAAAATAGTCAATGTCTATAATTCAAAAATTGCCAATCCGGCTTCACGCACTTCACTTACAATTCCTATTTCCGTAGGAGGGGATACCGTAATAGGGTACAACACACTGTTCATCAAACTGGATGGAAAAGATGAAATCGCTGAAGGTCCTCTTGCGGATGCAGAAAACAACAACGAATTGATCATCAACGGAGAGCGTGGATACCGCTTCTATATTTTTGGAAACGAAGCAAGACCTGTTTATCCACAGGAATTTGCAATTGTCAATAAAAGCAATATCAATCTCATCGCAGATAATGGAAATACACTCGCAAGTGTCACTAACTATTTTCTGGAAATCGACACCACAGAATATTTCAACAGTCCTTTAAAGAAAAGTGTTTCGATAAAACAAACCGGTGGTGTGATCAACTGGCAACCGAATATCAGCATGATTCCAAACACGGTGTACTATTGGAGAGCTGCACCGGATAGTATTGGTTCAGGTGTGTTTGCCTGGAGGAATTCTTCTTTTATTTATTTACCTAATAGTTCTGAGGGTTGGAATCAATCTCATTTCTTTCAGTACAAAAAAGATGACTACTTTAAAATGCAACTTCAGGAACCGGACAGAACCTTCAAATATGCAGATGCATTTATTGAAATCAGGGCAAATAACGGTTATATTGAACTTCCAACATTCATCAGACCCAGAGTATACGTGGGCACCGATGTTGCAGCCGATTACAAATATTGGGAACATGTGGCAAATTTTTCCGGTGTGGTGATCAATGTCTTCGATCCGGTAACTGGAAACATGTGGATCAATAAAACCGGCGGTGACTTCAACAGCCTATCTGAAGCGGGTTATGTGAATCAGCCCTTTTTTGTTTTTAAAACTTCGACTGCTTCGGAGCGATCCGCACTCATTCAATTTCTTGAACAGGATATACCATACAATCACGTCGTCATCTTCAGTACGCTGACTCAATACCAATATTCTTATTTTCCGGAACTCTGGGAATCCGATGGTGCAAAAAACATTTATTCCGTATTGGAATCTTTTGGTGCCACTCAGGTGCGCAATCTGAAATCCCTCAATTCTGTACCATACATCATGATATACCGTAAAGGAAGACCTGACTTTGAAGTAAAAGAAAGCGTTGGAAACTTTACAGATGAAAATGAAATCTCCCATTCATTTTCCGTACTTCAGGAAACCGGTTTCCTCCAATCAAAACTAGTTGGTCCTGCAAAATCATGGTCAAAATATTTATGGGATTTTAAAAATTTTAATGCCATTGAAGACAAACACGAAATCAATATCTATGGTGTCGATGTAAATGGTACTGAAGATTTGCTTTTTGGACCCTTTGTTCAAAGCGAACAAACCATCAATAACATCGATGCAAAAAAATATCCAAAGCTTAAACTCGAATGGAAAACAAGCGATCCAACTTCACGATCCACTCCTGAATTAAATTATTGGAGAGTCTTGTATGAAGGTTTACCCGATGCTGCATTCAATCCGGCTTTATTATTTGAAAAGAGCAAAGACACTCTAAATCAGGGTGACTTGTTTGAAATAAAAATCGCTGCTCAGAATATTGGCACAACGGCCTTAGACAGCTTGTTGGTAAAATTTACGATAGTCAACCAGGCGAATCAAATTGTCAGCAGTTACAAGCGTTTCATTCCCTTAGCTTCTCTGGCCTCCGTAAATATTCCATTCACGTTTAATACATCGAATAGTTATGGTGCACATAAATTATTCATCGAACTGAATCCGGATAACGACCAGGTTGAATTGACAACATTTAATAATACAGCAATCATTCCATTCTTCGTGAGAAGGGATAAACGAAAACCTTATCTCGAAGTAACTTTTGATAAACTCAAAATCATCAATGAAGACATCGTATCGAGCAAATCAGTTATCGAAATTATTTTGCAGGATGAGAATAAAGATCTTTTGTTGAATGATACTTCAGTCTTTACTTTAAAAATAAAAGAACCCGGAGGAAGTCCGCAACGTGTTTATTTTTCCCAAAGCAATGTAAGTTTTGTTCCTGCAGGAGGCAATGACAACAAAGTCAAGGCAATCATTCACGGGAATTTTACAAAAGACGGCATCCACAGCCTTTATGTAACTGCAGTTGATGCTTCGGGAAATACTGCAACAGACCAGGATTATATTATCGACTTTACGATTGTCTCGAAATCTTCTGTTGGAAACTTAATTAATTATCCCAATCCGTTTACGACAAAAACGAGATTCGTGTACACGCTGACCGGTGATTCCCCACCAGACAATTACATGATTCAAATCATGACCGTATCCGGCAAAGTCGTCAAAGTAATTTCCAAAGAAGAACTGGGTCCCTTGACGATCGGTACTCACATGACAGATTATGAATACAACGCTACTGATGATTTTGGAGAAAGGCTTGCCAACGGAGTTTATTTGTATCGATTTGTTGTAAAAGATAAAAAGAACAATTCCTGGGAGAAATACGACACCGGTACCGATCAGTATTTTAAAAATGATTTTGGGAAGATGGTGATTATCAGATGACAATTACGAATTAAAAATTAATAATTAATAATTAATAATGGATTGTATGGCGTAGTTTCCACCGGTGGACGGACACAGTACAGACTACGTCGGTGTGAAAGTCAAACTCCATTTACTGGGAGGGCTCATGATTAGAATACGATTCTTCCAGCATAACTGATCAGGCAATACAGTCAAACAGAGTTTAACTGACACACAAACGTAGATGAATCTACGCTTAACATTATGATATTAAAATCAATTCAAATTAAACTACTTCAAACTCTTAATTATTAATCGGGTTCTGCCTGCCACAGACTTGATGGCTCCATGATCGTTTTCACCCTGGTTGTTGACTATCATCACTTCTCTTAATTTCTGTTTTTCCTAAATTGCAAATGAACATTGTTTTAGGAAGCTCATTGAATCGCTTTTATTAATTATCCGGATAAATAATACAACTGGAGTTCTACTAAAGCAAGAGAGATTTATTTTGTTAACAATTAAATATGAAGTCATGAGAACGAAAACTTTTTTATTTGCAATTTTATCCTTTTCTGTATTGATGTTCTTCGTTAATTCGTGTAGTGATGATGAACAAAGCTTTGCCAAAGTACAAGTGATTAACGCAAGTCCTGATGCACCGGCTGTTAATGTACTTATCGATGGCGTGAAGCAAAATCCAACTGGACTAAAGTTTCCCGAATATACTTCTTACATCAATGTGGATCCGGGGAAACACAATCTTCAAATCATTGAGTCTGGTTTGCTATCGCCCAAAATTGATCTTAACATGACTTTCGACAAAGACAACAGCTATTCTGTGTTTACGATCAAAGAATACAGTCAGGTAGAGCCTTTAATTTTGCTGGATGTGTTTGCAAAAAAAAGCCCTGGTAAGTTGGGTGTGCGATTTGTCAACGTAGCACCTGATTCCCCACCACTCGATGTCGCTATAAAAGGTGGACCAAGCTTTCCCGGAATCACATTCAAATCAGCAACACCGTTTAATTTAATTGATGCAGGCGTGTATATTATTGAGGTTCATATTTCTGGTTCAACTTCCATTGTTGCAAGTTTACAGGGAGTGAATCTAGAAGAAGGTAAAAATTATACAGTCATTGTAAAGGGATTTTTGAATCCTCCTGCAGGAAATACAAATGCATTAGGATTGCTAATGATAGAGAATAAATAAATCAATATTCAATCTAAGCACTGAAAGGCCGGCGTAGTTTCCACCAGTGGGCGGACACAGTCCAAACTACGTCGGTGCGTCAGCCAAATTCCATTTGCAGCGTGAGCTATATATTAAAATACAATTCTTCCAACATACGCACTTACACCGCGCAGTCAAACAGAATTTGACTGACACACAAACGTAGATGATTCTACGCTTAACTTTTTGATGGATTAAGTTTAATGTATTTTCTTCAACAATGCACAAGCATCTAGAAAAAACTTCATCGTCCAGTTGGTATAACGGAATGGAAAATAATGCTTCCAAACCGGTATAGAGGATGGAAATGCTCCGTTATGCTCCAATGAGTTTGATTTGATCTGCCAATTTACCAATTGCTTAAACAGAAGCTCTGCACATTCTTTATAAACCAGGTTTCCATGATCCAGATAAACTTTCAATAATAATGCACAAAGCTGAGCCTGGCCGCTTACACAAATGAATGAAAAATCGGCTTTGAAGTCTTCATAAAAATATGCCGGTGTTTTATGATGTTCCTTTATGAGATCGCAAATCCGATCCAGAATTTGGAGAATGCTGGTTTTGATGTTCTCCTGCCGGGTTAATTTACTACATTCATAAAATCCTTCTAAAGTGTAAATCACAGCATGAAGAATAGCAGGTTTCCCGGGATAAAATCCACAGTCTTTAAAAAATCCTGATTTGTATGTAGATGCAAATAAATGCTCCAGAGATTTTAATAACTTGACATTGTTTTTTGATTCAAAATATTTTTGATCGGACAATATTAGTGGCCATAACGCGCGCGAGTAATACGCAGGGTAGTAACCATTGACATAAAGTGCTTTAGTTAAAACTCCATCCTCATTGATTGCAGCAAGCAGCCAATGATATGATTTTTGCAATGCTTCCAGATATTTTCTCTCCAGAGTATGTTGGTACAACATGTCCAATCCAAATATAACTTGTGCAGTATTAAATGCACTTGGCCTTTTGAATTTGGTACCGGAATGATAAAATCCCTCCTGGGATTGCACACTCAATAACCAAGTTCCTGAAGATTTTGCAATTTTTGTTAAATCTGGATGAACATTTACATTATACTCTAAAAGATTTTCAAGAAGATAACCAGTAGTCTCCGCATAATCCGAATTCCAGGCAAAAGCTGTCGGCAAATGCATCCACCGGCTATGCGGAAAACCACCATGGCCATGACTATATGCGTGAATCAGCCACTCCACAGTAT
>JBGAWX010000045.1:0-17193 GCA_044227375.1 Saprospiraceae bacterium | reverse complement strand
AAGGCCTTTGATTTCAAGCCTGGCGAGACCATTTTGAGTTTTGTCAGAAGGCATTTCGAACACAATTATATCCCAACTCTTTGCGATGCGCCCAATTTAGAGCCGTTCGGTTCCTGCAGGGTTTGCAGTGTAGAAGTTTCCAGGCCAGGAAATGGTGGAATCCGTACCGTGGCTGCTTGCCATACTCCGGTTGAAGAAGGAATGATTATAGCTACCGAATCCGAATCCATCCAAAAACTTAGAAAAAATATCATTGAACTCGTTTTAACGGATCATCCGCTCGACTGCCTGACTTGTGAAGTCAATGGCAATTGTGAATTGCAGGATGTAGCCGGTCGGGTTGGCATTCGAAAAGTCAGATATCCCGATGGTAAAAATCATCTCGATAGAAAAAAAGATTTGAGTCATCCCTACATGACTTCAGATTTGTCTAAATGCATCATGTGCTATCGTTGTGTACGCGCATGTGATGAAGTACAAGGACAATTGGTGCTATCAGTGATGGGTCGAGGTTTCGACAGCCAGATTATTAAAGGAATGAATCAATCCTTCATGGAATCGGATTGTGTTTCCTGCGGTGCCTGTGCACAGGCCTGTCCGACATCAGCAATATCCGATGTGTTTCAATCTAAGGCATTGGTTGGTCAGGATAAAGTCAGAACGGTATGTACCTATTGCGGTGTTGGATGCAATCTTGAAGTCAGTGTAAAGAGTGGAAAAATTCTCAGCATCCAAGCTCCTTATGATGCTGCAGTAAACCAGGGTCATACTTGTTTGAAAGGTCGGTATGCCTTTCGTTTTTACAATCATCCGGAGCGGTTACAATATCCGCAAATCCGCAAAAATGGAAAACTGGAGCGTGTAACCTGGGATGAAGCTTATGATTATATCGCTGAAAAACTGACAGAAATAAAAAATAAATATGGTGCGGATGCTATCGGTGGCATTTCAAGTGCACGGTGTACGAATGAGGAAAATTATCTGATGCAGAAATTCATTCGTGCGGTCATTGGCACAAACAATATTGATGGTTGTGCACGTGTTTGCCATTCACCTACAGCACTAGGATTGCAACGTACGTTCGGAACCGGTGCTGCAACGAATTCAATAGAAGATTTAAAATATGCAAACGCCATCATGATCATCGGTGCGAATCCTACAGATGGTCATCCGGTTACCGGTGCGAAGTTGAGACAGTTTGCGATGAAGGGAAAAACAACCATCGTGTTGGATCCGCGCAAAACGGAAATCGTAAAGTATGCAACGCATCATTTGCAATTGCGTCCCGGAACCAATGTTGCGGTACTCAACATGATGTTGTATTACATCATTCAGGAAGACCTGGTGGACAAAAATTTCATCGATACCCGTACAGAAGGATTCCAGGATTTTAGAGAAAACATTTTAAAACTCGATATCGATAAACTTGAAGAAGTTTCCGGAGTACCACGCGATCAAGCGAAAGCAGCTGCTATTGCCTATGCTACCGCGGGGAATGCAATGTCTTTTCACGGACTTGGTGTGACAGAGCACTACCAGGGAACGTATTCTGTAATGTTAATTGCCGACCTTGCCATGATAACCGGCAATATTGGTAAAAGAGGTTGTGGTGTCAATCCATTGCGCGGACAAAACAACGTACAGGGAATGGCGGATATGGGTGTACAACCTTACCAGGGTGCTGGATATCTCGATGTCATGATTCCGGAGGTGCAGGAAAAGTACAGCAAGTTTTATGGAGTTGAAATGACTAAAGTGGCCGGATTGAAAATGCCGGAAATGTATAATGCTGCAATTGCCGGTGACTTTAAAGCCATGTGGGTGATGGGAGAAGACATGGCGCAATCGGATCCAAATACCAATAAAGTAATCAAAGCATTGCAATCTCTTGAACTATTAGTTGTTCAGGAATTATTCATGACTGAAACTGCAAAATATGCACACGTTGTGCTACCAGGTGCTTCTTTCCTTGAAAAAGACGGCACGTTTACCAATGGTGAACGAAGAATCCAAAGAGTTTTGCAGGTTGTAAAACCTATTGGTGAAGCAAAGGTCGATGGACAGATTGTGGTGGATATCATGAATCGCATGGGGTACAAACAAGCAGATTATGATGCGAAGACCTTGCTGGAAGAAATTTCACAGATCGTTCCGTTTTTTGCAGGAGTGAAATGGGATGAATTGGGTACATCTGGAAAACAATGGCCTGTACTTCCTGATGGCAGCGACACACCGGTATTGCATACTGAAACGTTCAAGCGTGGTAGAGGTAAATTTGTGTTTAAGGATTATGTAGAAACTCCTGAGATTATTGACCATGCAAAAGAGTTTCCTTACATCCTTACCACCAACCGGGTTCTAGAACATTACAATGCAGGTACCATGACACGCCGCACAGGAAATGCAGTCATCATCGATGAAGACATTCTCATGATCAATGCAGAAGACGCACAGAAATTTGGAATTGAAGATGGTGATATGGTATTCCTGGAATCAGCAAGAGGGCATGTTGAGATCAAAGCACACATTACTGATGAAGTAAAACCCGGCATACTCAGTACAACCTTTCATTTTCCTGAATTGCAACTCAACCTCGTGACTTCAGATGTCAGCGATGAAATCGCAATGTGTCCGGAGTATAAGGTGGTGAGTGTGAGGATCAGGAAAGCGGAGATGGCGAATGCATAATGAATATACTTTTTAAATTTTATTATTAAAACTTCTTTAGGAATCTTATTTATTTGTAAGTCTCCCTGGAATCAAAATTAAATACACATTACATAATGTCTAAGTACAAAGGTATAGAGTTTAGTAGTTATTTGTTTTGGGATGCAGATAAGGACAAGTTAGACTATGAAATAAATAAAGCATATATTATTGAAAGGGTTTTATCACATGGTCTTTTAACAGACTGGTATAAACTTAAATCACTATATGGTTTGCAAGTTATCAAGGAAGTAGTTCTACAGCTTAGGTATTTGGATAAGTATTCCTTGCATTTTTGTTCTGCGTATTTTAGTATTCCATTAAATATGTTTAGATGTTACAAACCCGTACAATCGACGAAAGAACATTGGGTTTATTAAGAGAATTAATGCTTAGCCCTAAGCTTGAAAATTGTTATTTAGTCGGAGGAACTTCATTGGCATTGCAGATGGGACACAGGCACTCAATTGATATAGATCTGTTCTCTAACCAATCTATAGATACGAATTCGCTTCTTGAATTTTTGGAAAAGGAATATGAAATTCAGCCGCTAACTCATACAGAGGCTATTTTTATTTGTGTCGTGGAGGGAATCAAACTGGATTGTGTATTTTTTAGATATTCATTGAGCTTTCCCATTCTGATGCAGGATGGAATTCGAATGGCAGATAAAAGAGATATAGCATCAATGAAGTTGGATGCCATTGCTAAAAGGGGAAGTAAAAAGGATTTTGTTGATATGTATTATTTGTTACAGGAATATAATTTGTCTGAAATGTTGACATGGTATCAAGCGATGTTCAGGCATTCAACAAGTTTTCATATTGTGAGAAGCCTTAGTTATTTTGAAGATGCAGAACATGACCCAATGCCTGTGCTTTTTGATCACAAAATGAACTGGAGCAAAATTAAAGATGGAATAAAGGAGGCGATTAAGACAATTTAAAGGGATTCAATTTGAAAAGCTATCTTAATAATCATTTCGATCCTACCAAATTAGTAGAAGTATTCGATGAACTTCCACTATGGTCTGCACCTTTCGGATTGAAATTGCTTGATTATGTAAATTATAAAAAGAACTGCATTGCTTTGGACATCGGTTGCGGTGCGGGATTTCCTTTAACGGAACTTGCGATGAGACTGGGTGCCGGATCTAAGGTTTATGGGATTGATCCCTGGAAAGAGGCCATGCTAAGGGCTCAAAAGAAAATAGAGTTTTATGAAATCCAAAATGTGGAATTGATTGACGGCACCGCAGAAATCATTCCATTACCTGATCATTCACTGGATTTAATTACTAGCAATAACGGGATCAATAATATTGAGGACATAGAGACTGTATATGGAGAATGTTTTCGAGTTTTAAAATCGGGTGGACAATTTATTCAGACTATGAATACCGACCGGTCTATGATGGAGTTTTATGATATTCTGGAAGAGGTTCTAACAGAAATGAGACTTGTAGATTCTATAACATCAATGAAAAAACATATTTACGATAAAAGAAAACCGATCGGAGAAATTCTGGGACTTTTAGAAAAGTATCAATTCGAATGCAAAGAAATGGTGAGCGATGAATTTCATTATAAATTTTCCAGTGGCACTGCAATGCTGAATCATTATTTCATCAGGCTTGCTTTCATGGATTCCTGGATAAAATTATTACCCGAAAATCGAGTTGAAGAAATTTTTACCGAAGTTGAACTTCGAATGAATGCCATTGCTGAGATTCAGGGTTTTTTCAAATTGACAATTCCTCTTGTACTCTTCAACTCTTTTAAATAGAAATCAAAAGCCAAAAAGAGAATAGTCAATAAGTATTTATTAAAATTAAATTTAATCGTAAAATTTAGTAAACTTAGTCGTAAGCATATTTTTTATTTCCTAAAGCCTAAAGCCTAAAGCCTAAAGCCTAAAGCCTACAGCCTACAGCCGATAATCTTTTTTTATTACCTTTGCCTCACGAAACACATTCTAACCAATACCTTTCATGGAACTCATTAAACCCGGACTTCAAATTTCTTTTGAAAACCTGGAATCCGTTCCAGTCAATGAGCTGCTCATCAAGTCAGCCCCTGATAGTTTGGAATTGAATTATTTTTTTAATGCTTCAGAATGCCAGGCATTTTCCGGTTCAACAAATTCATTCCTGATTTATATCAAATTAGAACATTCATATTTTAACGGAATAGAAGAATTTCCTTTTAAGAGTATGCCTTCCCAGGTGCAAGCCATCTGTTGTAATACCCAATTTATGTTGCTCGATCTGATGTCAACTCAGTTAACCGGGATTTATCGGAATCTATATTTGGAGAGCAAATCTATGGAGTTGATCCTAAGAGCTTATGGTTTGCATGTTGAAGAGAATAGCAGTTGTGCAAATTGTCGTTTTTTGCAATTTGATTACAACAAAGAGAAGATTCAGAAAGCCAGGCAAATTTTGTTATACCAGTTAAATAATCCTCCGACAATACCGGAATTGGCTAAGACCCTTGGTATCAATCAGTGTTATTTGAAAAAGGGATTCAAAGAAATGTACAACACAACAGTCTATGATTTCGTACAGGAACAACGCATGGAACTTGCCAAGGGTATGATTCGCAATTCGCAATACAAGCTCAATGAAATTTCGGAGTCTCTTGGTTTCTCTTCTGCCAGCAGTTTTTCAAAGGCGTTCAAGAAAATCCATGGAATTAACCCGGGTGAACTGAGGATGAATAAGAATTAAAAAATCAGTGTTTGACATGTCCACAGGAATATTCAAAAAAGGGTATATTTTCAGGCTGAGTGTTTTTATAAATCAGGCAACATCAAAAGCACTGGGGACAATAAATTTTTTATACCTATTCAAATGTGTATATTTACATTGCACTTAAATCCGGAACGGAAAATGAAACAATAAAAAACATTATGGCCATAAAAAGTGAAATGTTAATCCCATTCTTATTTATAACAATTACAACTACAACGGTCATGTCACAATCGCATTTATCCGGAACCTATGAATTGAGAGGCATCCATGATTTGGCTTCTGCATTTCATTTCAATAACGATAAGACTTTTGATTTTTATTATTTGTATGGAGCCGTGGACCGGGTTGCAAAGGGAACTTATGAAATCGTAGGAGATACTGTAAAACTAAAAAGTCAGAAAGTCCCCGGAAAGGATTTCGACGTTACTTCACAGAAAAAACAGGGCAAAGGTTACCATTTGGTTTTTAAGGCACCAAATACGCAGTTATTGAGAAGGATTAAATGCATTGGCTTTAATGGAACTGCAAAGATGGAATATGAAACTGATAAAGACGGTGTGATCAACATTCCAAATATGACATTTGATAAACTCTATGTTCAACATCTTTTGTTTCCGGATATCGTCACTCAGATTAAAGATGAAAAAAATGACAACAACTATTTTGAATTGACACTAAAACCTTCCCTATCTGAGGTGAGTTTTAAAGGAATCGACCTGGTCATACAGGGTGATGAACTTCATATGTTGCCTAATTATTTTATGCAGTTCAGAGATATCGTTTACAGGAAAAGCAATTAATCAATTTAAATGAATTTTCTTAAACTCCTAACTCCTAACTCCTAACTCCTAACTCCTAACTGCTCACTGCTCACTGTTCACTGTTCACTGCTCACTGTTCACTTCTCACTTCTTTAACACTTATCGCACAACCACCTCCCGGTGCCAATCGGATCTTTAGTTTATCTTTCTTATTGATTTTTTTGTTTTCTATTTTGTATTGCATGGGATTAACGAGCCAATCTGCAGTTTCTGCATCTTTATAGATTGTGGCTTCATATTTTTTATTGTCTTCCAGGAAATCAAATCTAAGATTGAATTCTCTTGATTGTTCGTCAGTAATTGCACCTATATACCAATCATTTTTATTCTTTTGCTTACGCGCAAGATAGACATAGTCGCCAATTTCCGCATCAAGCACTACCGTGGTATCCCAATCAGTTGGTACATCTTTAATGAATTGAAATGCGTCCATATTCTTCTCATAATTTTCGGGTAAGTCTGCAGCCATTTGTAATGGACTGTACATGGTAACATAAAGTGCCAGTTGCTTGCATAGGGTAGTGTGCACCTGTTCTGTTTTTGTGGAATCATAGGAATTCATTTTAATTTGAAAAATACCAGGGGTATAATCCATGGGTCCACCAAGAATCCGTGTGAATGGTAAAATCGTTTCATGTTCAGGAGGATTTCCTGCACTCCAGGCATTAAATTCATTTCCGCGTGCAGCTTCACAAGCAAGCCAATTGGGATACGTACGATGCAGTCCTGTTGGACGTACAGGTTCATGTGCGTCGAGCATGATTTGGTTTTCAGCACATTTTTCGGCAACGCGGATGTAATGATTGATCATCCATTGTCCATCATGATGCTCACCGCGTGGAATGATTTTACCAACATAGCCTGATTTAATAGCCGAATAGTTATATTTTTTTAAAAAATCAAATGCCGGAATCATTTGTCGTTCATAATCCGTAACCGCAGATGATGTTTCATGATGCATGATGAGTTTGACGTGCTTCGATTTGGCATAGTCGCTGATCTTTGCAATTTCAAAATCAGGATATGGTTTTGTAAAATTAAATACGCTTTCTTTCCATGCTCCAAACCAATCTTCCCAACCGGTATTCCAACCCTCGATCAACAAATAAGGGATACCATGTTGAGATGCAAAGTCGATATAGCGTTTTGCGTTTTCAGTCGTTGCGCCATGTTTTCCGGAAGGGGTAAGTTGATCATAAGGAATTTCCATTGCATGTTTTCCACTGTAATCCCAGCTGCTTTTTCCAATATGCATTTCCCACCAGATCCCCATAAATTTTCCAGGTTTAATAAAATCCGTGTTGCTCATCTTGGAAGGTTCATTCAGGTTTAGAATGATTCGATTGGTTAGTAATTCGCCCGCGTTTCGTGCAATCAAGACAACTCTCCAGGGTGATTTACTGCCGCCACGCAAATAAGCTTTGTTACCGGAGTAGTCTGGAACCAATTGTGATTTCAATAAGTATTGTGTTCTATACACTTCAAGATTCATCGCCGGATAATTCACCAAAGCGGCTTCATGTATAGAAAGATATATCCCGTCATTGGTTTTCATGGTGAAAGGTGTTTGAACACAGCTGTCACTGACAGGTGATTTAAATGAAATCCCATTACCGACTTTTTGAATCAGTGCATGGATCTGTGTCATAGGTGTTGTGCTGTAGATATACTCATTCGTATCATAATCACCCGGAATCCAAAAACACTTGTGATCTCCACTCAGAGGGAATGTGGTCAGTTCATCCGTAATGATGAAGTTGGCCAATTCTTCTTGTTGCGGAAAAAGATATCTGAATCCCAAACCGTCATTGTACAAGCGGAATTCAATTTTAAATTCCCTGTTGTTTGCTTTGACCTGGGTCAAAGTGACCAGCATGCTTCTATAGTTATTTCTGATTTGCTTTTCTTCTCCCCAAACCGGTTTCCAGTTTTCATCAATCGATGTCGTATCAATTTTTTTTATCAGGAATCCATCATCCAATGAATATCCGTCTTTTAGTTTTACACCCAATACTCCTTTTTTAATTATTGATTTTGCTCCCATATTGATTGTATAATAGGGTGTTCCTTCCCTGGACAATTGAAAATTTAATTGCAACTGGTTGTTAGGAGAAAAAATATTGAAATAAAAATTTGCAAAGGAAGTATGAAGTGATAAACAGATTACAATAAAACAGACAACAGGTAATTTCATATTGTATAATAAATGGAAGATTGATAAATAGAACCGCAAAGGTAATTTAAAAACCGGAATTTGAAGTCTATTTAATATTCCACAAATCGGGATCTGATTGATTCTGGAAATTTGAAGACCTGTTCATTAGGATGTTAAATAGTATTATTTTTTATTACATCATTTTTCATTTCTACCTTCTGTATTATCTTTAATTTTTAATTATTCATTTTTAACGTCTTCCATGTCATTATCCGAATATTGGATTGGGGATCATGTGATTATTCTTTCCAGGAATTTGAGAGGAACCTTTGAAGGTATTGATCATTCAGGCAGTGCGAAAATTAAAACCGTGGAAGGTTTGTTAGTGGTTTCGGAAGAAGATCTTCAATCTTATGAAGAACCGATAGAAGAAGTGTTGGTTAAATTGATAGACGATGAAGACTCAGCTGCCATCAAACCGGTAAAGGCACATGAGATTACCGGGCACGTAATTGACTTGCATTACGAAATGCTTGCACCGGAACGACAAAACAATCCGCATCCTCACATCATAGAATTCCAACTGGAGAAATGTAAAGAATTTATGGAAACTGCGATCCGCAAAAAATTTCCTTTCATTCGAATCATCCACGGCAGAGGACAGGGTAAACTTAAAGCTGCAGTCGAATTGTTGCTTAAAAATTACCCTGAAGTCAACCTGGTCTCGTCAACACCGGATTTAGGGGCGCTGGAGATCTGGATGAAATGAGGATATTAAGGATGAGGGATGAATAACATATGTTTAGATTATCGATGATCTAATTAAAATGGAGAATTTTTGTACTGGATCCTGGATAATATCAGTATTTACAAAGCACAAAGTGATAAGATAAACGATAATATAGGTATTCCTCAATTCAACCTGCTTAAGTAATTTATCGAAGCTTGATGAAACAAATAATTATTCTCATTTGCATAATTCATTTCAGCATTGGAAATGCACAAGAGTATGCTATACTAGATACCAATGATATTTCTGCAAGAATATATTCAAATGGGAGTCTTTTCAATAGCAAATTCGAAGTACCTAAGGGAGCTAAGAAGAATACCATTTTTGCCAGTGGTCTTTGGATAGGTGGATATGATGAAGATAATAATCTTCATCTTGCAGCACAAGAATATTATTCGAAGTCCATTACGGACTTTTTTGCAGGTCCCGTTTCCTTGAATTTTAAAGATTCTTCATTTAATTCAAAATATGATAAAGTTTGGAAAGTTAATAAATCAACTGTTGAGCACCATCGAGCTGATTATAAAACAGCTGGATATGTAGTTCCAGCGACTATTTCAAACTGGCCGGCACACGGAAATATTGCTAATGGAGAAGCTGCTACTCTAGCACCTTATATAGATGAAAATGCGAATAACATATATGATCCTGAACATGGAGACTATCCGGAGATCAGGGGAGATCAAGCTATTTTTTTTATTTCTAATGATGCCAATGGTGTTCATGCTAATTCCAACGGAGAGAAATTAGGAATTGAAATTCACGGTATGGCATATTCTTTTGCAAATCCATCCGATTCTTCATTGAATCAAACTGTATTCGTTAATTATCAAATACTAAATAGATCTTCACTAAATTATACTCGGGTTTATTTGGGTGTATATACAGATATTGAAATAGGTGATGTATTTAATGATCGTGATTATGTTGGTTGCGACAGTTCCCTAAATATGTCTTACTCTTATAATAGTACTGATAATGATATTCAGTACGGAAATAAACCACCTGCACAAGCATGTGTGATTCTAAATTATTCTCTTTCATCTTTTATGTATTTTAATAATGGTACAGGAAATCCACATCCAGCTACTACAGTACCTGGTAATTCAGCAGAGTATTATCGGTATTTACAAGGTATCTGGCGAAACGGAACACCTTTGACCAGAGGTGGAAGCGGTTATAATCCAGGATCAAAGGAATTTATCCGCTTTGCTTTTGGAGGGGATCCCTCTGGAAGTGGCTGGTCACAATTGAATTCAGGCGATCAGGTCGGTGACAAAAGAGGATTGTCCATTGTCGGTCCATTAACTGTGTCATCTGGTGAAACAATTTGTCTTGATGTTGCTTTTCCATATGCACGAGATTATGGAGGTAACAATCTGAGTTCCGTAAATATTTTAAAGGAACGTGTAAAGTCTATCGGCACATTTTATAAAAATCAGCATTATGATTGTCCAGTGATTACAACAAATGTAAAAGAGGCGGATAAGGACAATCTTGATATTTTTATTTATCCCAATCCAAGTGAAGGAGTTTTTCAGATGCAATTGAATCAATTAAGGATGCAGCAAAATTTTCAAATTGAAATTTTTAATGCAATAGGAACAAAAGTTTATCAATTCAACAAATTGACAATTCAAGAATCGGGAAATTTTGAAATCGATATCTCTGATCATCCTGCCGGAATTTATTTTGTAAAAGTTCAAAATGAAAATCGGATGTATTCAGAAAAAATAATTATGAAATGAAATGTAGTAGCCATGTAACAGCAAAGTGGATAAGCAATCATTTGAAGTATTAGAACAGAACGGCAAATAAAATGTTATAAGTTGCTATCAAGCTATGAATCATGAATTCACTTCCGGGAGTCTCAATAGTTTCAATAATTTTACAATCTTTAAATATTCAATGGATATCAGTTAATATGAAATTCAAATTTTCAATGATCATAGTACTTGTTCTAAGTTTTGTGGCTTGTAAGGAAACAGGCAAGAAGGAGAGTTCACCAACTTTAGGGGAAATCACCATCGCCTGCGATGTACAATTGCGCGAAGTGATACAGCAGGAAGAAGAAATATTCGAAAGGGAATACAAGTATGCCAAAGTCGGGATGATATACCGGAATGAATCCTCTGTTTTTAAATTGTTGAAAG
Organism: Saprospiraceae bacterium; assembly: GCA_044227375.1. Lineage (GTDB taxonomy): Bacteria > Bacteroidota > Bacteroidia > Chitinophagales > Saprospiraceae > Vicinibacter. The sequence goes on along the minus strand of JBGAWX010000045.1, from coordinate 5,816 downwards.
CGGATAGCGTGCAATCTGCAATCACCTGCAGAGGCTTCAGCGATTCTGAAATCAGTTTTTTCAAATCAAAAAGAATGGTTACCCCGCGATCTTTTCCATTTGCAAAAGCAGCCGTTGCCTTGCTTTGTAATGCAGAAGCCAAAGATACCGGAATTGTTTATGAGGATTTTCTTAGTCTGTGTAAAGGAAAGGAAACGCAATCGAAGTTTAACATACTTGTTGTGGAGGACGTTGGATCGGGTATTGCACAATTTCTTTTGGATAAAATTCAAAGCGAACAATTCGGTAAAAATGTGTTCACTCTTGAAAATAAGGATTCAATTTTCAGCTACCTCTCAATTAACAAGCAGGCCATTGCAGTGGTCGATTGGTCTGAATTCAGTGATTCAGACAACAGCAGTCAACAGGCCAGGTTGAAGAAATATAAAGTGCTTGGTATCAGCAGGCCAAAGGACTCTTTGCAAATGGGATTTTTGCATCCGGATCAATATGCACTTCAGGATGACAAGTACCCACTCCTAAGAACGTATCACTTTTTGAGTGTCTCAGGTAAAAGTGATTTGGGCCTAGGATTTGCTTCCTTTATTACCGGGGATATAGGCCAGCGCATTCTTCTCAAAGCCGGTTTATTGCCTTTATATCAAACAGAGCGCTGGATTGAGCTCAAAAGCGGCTCTTATAAGGTAGTGGAGTGAGGGGGACTTTTAATCATTTTTTAACTAGGAATGCCGAACGAAGCGTTGCCTTTCCACGTCAAAGGGTATATTAACTTTTGATAATTTCTGAATTCAAAAAATGGATACCATGAAAAATCTTATTTTTGCCGACATTTTCAATAAAATCAATGTATTTATGAAACACGGCATTTGTATAATCTTGATTCTTATGAGTCTCATCCATGGGGTTTCTGCCCAAACCCTGCAGGAAGGCCAGAGGCATTTGGAAAACGAGAATTACAATGCGGCATTGCAGGTGTTTCAGAAGCTGGCAGATTCGGACCCTAAAGGATTTATCTATCATTACTATATTGGTGAAGTATATTATGCTATGGAAAAACCTGCTGAAGCCCGTAAAGCTTACGATAAAGGTTTGTCCATAAGTTCCAAATGTGATCCATGCCACATTGGTTTGGGTCGTTTGGACCTCGATGAGAATAACATGCAAGATGCCAGAAAACATTTTGAATTCGCATTGAAAGGCAATTCAAAAAATGCCCAGATTAATTCGATGGTTGGTGCTGCTTACTTGTATGCTAAGAAGCCAATGCCGGAATCCGCCATTGAATTCCTCAGTAAAGCCAGAGACCTCGATCCAAAACAAGCCAAATACTGGATGTATTTGGGGGACAGCTACCAGGCAAAAGGGGATAATGGCAATGCGATGACTTCATATGAAACAGCTGTAGAAAAAGATAAAACTGACCCTGAAACTTATGTGAAAATGGCCAGAATCTGGTCAAATGGAAATCAACCCGATCTTGCAATAGAGCAACTGGAGAAAGCAATTAAGATAAAACCGGATTATGCCATTGCTTATAAAGATTTATATGAAGCATACATCAGATCCAAAAAATTGGATAAAGTGGTTCCGATACTTGAGAAGTATGTCAGTCTTATTGGAACAGATGTCGATGCCAAAGTAAGGTTTGTGAAATTCCTTTGCTTCCAGGCAAAAGATTATGGAAGAGCAATTGAAGAGGGAAGTAAGCTGGCGATATCGAATCCTGAACAATATACCATACATCGGTGGTTAGCCTGGTCTTATTTCGAAAAAGGAGAATTTAAAAAATCACTTGATGAAAGTTTTATGTTGTTTGCCGATGTTAAGAAAGATACCTTATCAAGAAAGACATTTCCTTCTGATTACGAATATGCCGCAAGAGCTGCAGCCAAATTGAATATGATGGATACTGCAGAAATGTTTTTTGTCAAATTGATGGAGTTTCAACCGGAACGTTCTGCAGAAATCAGCGTAATGATTGCTAAGGCTTCTTACGACGCTAAAAAATATGATAAAGCAGAATTTTGGTATCTCGAAAAGGCAAAGCATACTTCTTTAACTGTTGGCGAATTGGTTTACCTGGGCTTGTCTCAAAAAGCCCTGAATAAATTACCAGATGCAGATTCCACCTTTTCAAAAATATTAAGCATCAGTCCTAAATATGAATTCGGATGGTTGACCCGTGCTCAGATCAATGAACTTATGGATACTGCTCAGGAAAAGAAATTGTATTTAGCAAAACCATACTATGAGAAATTCATTGAATTGGCTTCAACTTCTACTGATCCATCCAAATTCAGGGATAGGATGATCTATGCATATCTTTATCTGGCAGTATATTCAGTACAAAATGACAACAATGAAATGGCCAAGTCCTATTGTAACCTGGTCCTCAATCTTGAACCAGAAAATGAAACTGCCAAAGATTATCTTAAGATATTAAGTGGTGAAAAAGTTCGAAAGAAATAAACAGAACTTCATCTGAAGTGCTCAACCGTTAACTCTTCCTGATACTTATAAATCTACGTAATCCGCGATCATCCGCGTAATCCGCGTTCCTATTTGATTTCAAAACGAAACAGTTCTTTATTTTCAAGAAATCCTTGTAGGACGTCTCCAATTTTTACCGAAGATACTCCTGCAGGAGTTCCGGTAAAGATGAGATCGCCTTTGTTGATTTTGAAATAAGTCGATATGTGCTCAATGATTTTTCCAATAGAAAAAATCATTTGATTGCTTTCACCTTGCTGTACGGTGGTTTTGTTTTTACTTAAGCTGAATTTAAGATTGTTGATATTGATATCTTCTATCGGGATCCATTGACCGACTACTGCGGAATGATCAAAGGCTTTTGAGATTTCCCAGGGCAGTCCTTTCTCTTTGCATTTTTGCTGAAGATCGCGAGCTGTAAAATCAATGCCAACCGTTACATGGCTGATATGGTTGAATGCATTTTTTTCTTGTATGGATTTTCCTTTTTTACAAACTTTAAAAACCAATTCCAGTTCATGATGCAGATCTTTAGTAAAGTTTGGATAATAAAAGGGTTTATTGTCTTGCAATAAAGCGGTAACCGGTTTCATGAAAATAACAGGTTCTGATGGAACCGGATTGTTTAATTCCTTAGCGTGATCGATGTAGTTGCGGCCTATGCAGAAGATAGTCATTTAGAGAAGTTATGAGTTATGAACTATGAGTTATGAGTTATGAGATTTTTTATTTGATTTAAATTATTTTATTTTTAAATACAACAAAGAAGGATAAATTTCACTCATCACTCATCACTCATCACTCATCACTCATCGTTCTCCTCATCCCAACCCTGTCAACTGCCTCACCTCGCTTACCGTTTGCTTTGCACGTTCGCGAATGTTTGCAGCAGCTTTTTTGATTTCATCTTTGATTGCTTTTTTATCCGCGATCAATTCTGATCTTCTTTTTTGAAGAGGACTTACGGTTTCAATGACTGCATCTGCGACTGCATCTTTTAACGAGCTGTATTGCAAGTTTCCGGATGCATATGCATTTTTCAATTCGACCTGTCTTGTAGAATTACAAGCTGCAAGTAGACTGAATAAATTGGCAACTCCCGGACTCATTGTAGAAGTATTCACTTCGCCGGTATCCGTTACAGCTGAACGGATTTGTTTCCGGATCACATCAATTGGTGCAAACACATCGATAAAGTGTTTGTCTCCTGCACTGGCGCTCATCTTGCGTGATGGATCTGCTGTGGACATGATTTTCGGAGTTTCTGTAAACAGGGTTTCCGGTAAAGGAAAATATTCTTTGCCGGTTACATAATTAAATCGTGTGGCGATATTTCTTGAAAGCTCCAAATGTTGTTCCTGGTCTTTTCCCACCGGAACATAATTGGTTTTGTAAATCAATATATCAGCGGCTTGTAAAACAGGATACACAAACAATGCAGAAGAAATGAAATCATCTTTTGCTTTTTCTTTGAGCTGTTGAGTCTTGTCTTTGAATTGCGTCATGCGACTCAACTCCCCGTAGCTGCACATACAGTTAAGTATCCAGCACAGTTCAGTGTGTTCAGGCACCATAGATTGAATGAACAGATTTTTTGTTTCAATGCCACATGCAATGAGATCAATGGCGAGGTTCCATACATTTTCCCTGAGCTTGACGGGATCATAAGGCATGGTCATCGCATGGTAATCGACTATGCAGTAGATGCAGTCATATTGGGATTGCAAATGTTTCCAGTTTTGTACTGCACCGAAATATCGTCCCAAATGAAGTTTCCCTGTTGGCTGAATGCCGCTGAATACCACTTTAGCTGAATTACTCATGGATGCTAATTATTTAAATGCGATGCAGGATATTTCTACATTCACGAATTTCGGAAGATTGGCAACCTCAACAGTTTCTCTTGCAGGCGCACCTTCTGCAGGAAAATAAGTGGCGTACACTGCGTTGATGGCGGCAAATTGTTTCATGTCTTTGACAAACACACTGCATTTCACCACATGACTGCTGTCCATATCTGCAGCTTTAAGTATCGCCATCAGGTTGTCCAGGACCCGATGCGTTTCTTCTTCAATGTTCGCCATGTTCAGTTCACCGGTTTTAGGATCGATAGCAATCTGACCGGAAACGTATAAAGTATTTCCCGCAAGAATCGCCTGGCTGTAAGGACCGATAGGCTTTGGTGCGTGGTCTGTGTATATTATTTTTTTCATCAGATAAAAGTTTAAATGTTGAATTGCTTTTTAGTTGAGCATTGAAAATTGATTATTGAACATTGTTTATTAAATTCAATATTCAATACGCAATGATCAATTTTCAATATTCATTTTATAAATCTCTTACTTCTTTACCGTTTCACCGTTTCACTGCTTCACTATTCAAGCTAACACGAATCCCCAACTCCCAAAACCCCTTCTTCTAAATACAAAAAGCTCCACATAGTACTACGGGAGCTTTTTTTAAAAATGGAATTTATCTTTAGTGAATTAACTTTCTTTTTCAGCGCCCTGTATGACTACATTGCCTTTGTAATACATACTCCCTTCATGCCAATGTGCATGATGGTAAATATGAAGCGCACCAGTAGCTTTGCAAGTACTTAGTTGAGGAGTTTCCGCTTTATAATGCGTTCTTCTCTTTCTCTTTCTTGTTTTGGAATGTCTCCACTTCGGATTTGGCATAACAAAATCTTTTTAGTCTATTTCTTAAAAATCTTTTAAAACATCCCAAACTGAATTATCTTCACTTGGGCCATAATTTTGTATTTTCTTTAAAATCTCTTGGTCACAAGGACTAGGAGATAATTTTTTACAGTCGATTGTTTTCCGGAATGGGATTGATAGACATATATAGTCATAGATGAGATGAGCGATATTCCACTCATGCGCCTCCTCTGATATCACGATCAGATCGGGATCTATATCATCTCCCTCGCCTTTTTTTAGAATAGCCGAGTACGAACTGGTTATTGGTAGACGAATATCTGCCAAACATCGGTCGCATGAATCACGCATCCACCCCTTGATACTGAATAGAACCGTACTGAGATCCTGTTGTTTATCAAGGTCCATCGCCACGTGAAAGCCACCTTCTCTGATCGGACTAGCCTCAAAAAGCCGGAAAAAATCTTCCCCTATCTCAAAATCATAATGATGAAGACCAGTATTTAGTCCTCGTATCGGTATGGAATATATTTGAAAGGGATCCATAAAGAACGTTTCCAAAATTTGGACTGCAAAGATAGACTTTTTTCTCAAAAAGATTGTATGATTGTTAAAAAAAATCTTACATTTGCAAAAAATTAGAATATCATGGGTAGAGGTGAT